>NZ_JABXHF010000019.1:0-56875 GCF_013393565.1 Virgibacillus sp. | reverse complement strand
CATGTTGGAGAGGATTTGTTGTACGAGCTGGTGTTTCCCTATTTCTTTACCAAAGGTGGATCGTTCATGGCAATAAGCTACACTTGCTTCTAAACAAGCCATAATTTGCCCTACTGCGCCTGCTGCTACTGTAAATCTACCGTTATCTAAAGCTGACATTGCAATTTTAAACCCTTCTCCTTCTTCTCCAAGGAGATTTTCTTTTGGAACTTTCACGTGGTCAAAAAAGATCTCACCTGTATTCCCTGAACGAATGCCCAGTTTGCCTTTAATAGCTTGTGAAGAAAACCCTTCCCATTCTCTTTCTACAATAAATGCTGAAATCCCTTTATGTTTTTTTGAGCGATTTTTTGTGTAGGCGAAAACAATAAAGTTGTCTGCTGTATCGCATAAGGAAATCCACGTTTTTTGCCCGTTTAAAATATAGTAGTCGCCTTGGCGATAAGCGGTTGAATCCATTGCAGCAACATCTGACCCCGCGCCAGGCTCTGTTAGTCCAAATGCGCCAATTTTTACTCCTTTTGCTTGAGGGACTAAGTATTTCTGTTTTTGCTCTTCATTTGCCCATTGTAATAACGTCATGCTATTTAAACCGGTGTGGACAGAAACAGCCGTACGAAATGCCGTATCTCCGCGTTCCAATTCTTCACAAACAATGGCAAGTGCATTATAATCCATTCCACTACCACCATATTTCTCTGGTATGCATACACCCATTAATCCTAAATCAGCTAGCTTTTCTAAAATAGCTGGGTCAAATTTCCCCTTTCGATCCCAATCGGCGATATAAGGCATAATCTCTTTATCTGTAAATTGACGTACCGTATTACGTAACATATTTTGTTCTTCCGTAAATTGAAAATCCATTTTCATTACAACTCCTTTTAAATAGTGAATGTATTTTTATAACGATGTTTTTTTAAAAAATCTGCATAGGATTCAAAAGTTAGTTAATCACTTAAAATCATTTGATTATGTTCCCCCGCATTTGGTGGGTGATATCGATACGATACAGGTGTACGCGATAGCTTTAACGGGCTTCCAATTAAATGAATTTCTCCAGCGGTTGGATGCTTCATTTGAACAAACATGTCTCTAGCTAATAACTGTGAATCTCTTGCTACCTCAGCCATATTTTGAATAGGGCCACATGGAATAGATTGCTGTCTGCATTCTTTTAGCCAATAAGCCGTTGGTTGTTGTAAAAACAACTGCTGTAGTAGTGGTACTAATTCGTTTCTGTTCGCTACACGATCAGGGTTGGTTTTAAATTTAGGATCTGTTTTTAAAGAAGCAGCACCAAGAATATCGCATAACATCTGAAACTGTCGGTCATTTCCAGCGGCTATGACCATTTCTCCATCTTTTGTATGAAACGTCTGATAAGGAACGATGTTCGCATGCTGATTACCGAGCTGTGAGGGTATTTCTCCAGACATGAAATAGTTGCTTCCAATATTGACGAGTGCACTAACAGCTGCATCATATAAGGCAATATCTAATTTTTGACCTTGCTTGGATTTAGATCTTTCTAGTAAAGCAGCTTGTATGCCTATCGTTGCATACATACCCGTTAAAACATCTGTGATCGCAACTCCCATTTTTTGTGGTCCTGTTTGTTCATCGCCAGTAATGCTCATCAGTCCACTCATAGCTTGAATAATAAAATCGTAACCAGGCAAATCTTTAAAGGGTCCTGTTTCCCCAAAACCAGTAATCGAACAATAAATTAATTTAGGGTTAATGGAGGATAATGTGTGATAACTTAGTCCAAAACGCTCCATTGTACCTGTTTTAAAATTATGAATGATAACGTCGCTCTCTTTAACCAGTTGTTTAATTTTTTCCGCACCCGATGCCGATTTTAGGTCGAGAGTAATACTTTTCTTATTACGATTTGCACATAAATAATATGCACTCACTTCTTCTTGAAAAGGAGGCCCCCATTTGCGTGTTTCATCACTTCCACCAGGCGCTTCCACTTTAATAATTTCTGCACCTAAATCGCCCATAATCATGGTGCAATATGGCCCTGCCAATACTCTAGATAAATCTAGAACACGAATATGTTCTAAAGCTCCTGCCATGCTTTCCCTCCTTCTAATACATATTTTGTCTGAAACGCTTGCATGCATGGAATATTCGTAACCGCTAAAAACTTCTACATAGACTTGTTATGTAGCTGTTGTAGAAGCAGTCGTATGAATAAGCGAACTACAAAACGCAAAATCCATCCTACAGAACAAAGGTGCAGGGCGCCCCGCACGGTTAGCAACGTAGCGACTGGAACGAACCAACGGAGATAATGGAATCATGCCACTAAAACAGGGGATGTCGACGCACTAAGACAAGCCCGTTTTTAGTCGGCCTTCCTCTTAGCGACGAACCGATGATGACTTAGCTTAGGGCAATGGTGAAGTGAAGTCGCCTAGTTGCTGGGAGCTGGAGCCGGACGTGGTTTATTCGGCTATGTTGTTATACTCAAGCCACTAATTTTATACTTTCTTATCTTATAAAAAAAGCCAGTTCAATTTAAATTACAAACGACTGTAATTTAAATATGAACTGGCTTTCGCCTGCTTAGACAACTCTGGAATGGAGTTGTAGTCAGGCTAGGCAGTAAGTTGATAGGAATTATTTAGTAGGAGTAAATAATTTCTTATTTTTCAGTATACTACAAATAGAATGAAATGTAAACGATTGCTTGTAAGTGGTTTTATAAGGTGCCGTAATCGCCCTATTCAAAATAAGAAAAGGAGGAGACGGCACCAATATAGTAGCTTCATTTAGAAGCGGTTATAGTAACAACATTTCCTAGAAATTGAAACAGAGTAGTGTACCAGTGTCGAATGATTCATCCCCATTATTTAGTAGCTTTTTGTAATTTATGAATCATTTTTAAAGAGCGTCCTGTTCCTATTGCAACAGACTCCAAAGGATTAGGTGCTAGGTGAACAGGAACAATCAACTCATGAGATAACCACTCCTGCATACCTTGTAGCAAAGCTCCACCTCCTGTAAGTACAATGCCGTGATCTACAATATCACCACTTAACTCAGGAGGGCAGTTCTCTAATGTTGTACGAATAGCTCCTAATACTTGTTCCAATGATTCTTTTAAAGCAAGATAAACTTCCTTGGAAGTAATGGTAATCGTCTTTGGTAAGCCAGTAACCATATCACGACCGCGAATTTCCATCGTTTCTTCTTTATGATTTTGATGTGCATAACCTATCTCCATTTTTATATTTTCTGCTGTTCGCTCACCAATAAGAATGTTATAGTTTTTGCGAATATGATGAATAATTTCTTCATCCATTTTATCTCCGCCAACCCGAACGGAATTGCAGGACACGACGCCGCCAAAAGATATAATACCGACTTCCGAAGTACCTCCACCAATGTCAACAACCACATTAGCGACCGGCTCATCAACAGGTAAATCCGCTCCAATAGCAGCGGCGATTGGCTCTTCAATTAAGTGAACTTGTTTTGCGCCGTAGCTTGATACTGCATTATGGATAGCTCTTCGTTCTACAGTCGTGCTTCCTGATGGTGTACATACGACAACAACAGGTTTACGCATGGACATACCAATTTGCTTGCTTACTTTTTTTAAAAACGCTTTTAACATTTGGGATGTAACATCATAATCCGCAATCACACCGTCTTTTAATGGGCGGATAGGAATGATATTCTGTGGTGTTTTTCCGACCATTTCTTTTGCCTCAGTACCTACTGCCACTACTTGTTTTGTATTTACATCAATAGCAACAACAGATGGTTCATTTAATACAATTCCTTTTGATTTCGTGTATATTAATATGTTTGCGGTTCCTAAATCAATTCCAACTTCTGCAGTAGAAAACATAATTGAATCCTCCAATAAATACATTTTTCTTTTTATACTAATTAAGAAAGCATAAAAGTTTAAAGGTTTATAGTATAAGCAAAACTACCATTTCCGCTATAAAGATTTGGGGAATCATGGATAGTAGGTGCTGTATGACTTTTGCTTCAAGTATTGGAAATACTGAACTAGGTTAGATAATAGCACCTAACCCCACTTGTTTAAAGGTGCACTTTATAGCATTCTCTTAATTTTTACCATTTTAGGGGGTAGCTGGACAAGTGTTAGTTTACACTATAGGAAAGCATAAAATCTTTTTGGTTTATAGTATAAGAAAAACGAATATCTCCCGAAAATACTTGGTAAAAAGGTGGTGCTTCTATCTAACATGACATGATAACATGAACCAACATGCAAGTCAGCCACTTATGTTAAAAATCTATTATACTATATTTTTTATCTATCGGGGGGAATAGGAGCGTAACAATTTCATTACAGATAGTCAGATTTTGTAATATAAGCTCGAACATTTTAAGTATGTCAACACTAAATTTAATGAAATGTTTTCCTAGAGGTTGAAAAATTACCATTTTTGTTGCCTAGAAGCATATAGTAGTTCCTTATATTTCAAGACTTGATTGTATAGACAAATATGAATAATAGCTTTTGGAAATCGATGGCATAATTATTACAAAAAATCCATGCTATGATGATTTTGCACAAAACAAAACCAAAGGGAGCGTATGCAAATATGTTTAAGAAAGTAGCTGCAACCGTAGCTTTATTATCAGCCTTATTATTTGGGGGAACTTTTTCAGCCTCAGCAGATACCGTCTCTAAAGAAACTTCACCATATCAGATATACAAAGTCTATTATTCTATAAATGGTAATTGGCAAAGCTTTTCTGAAAATAATATAAATCAATTGCTTCAGAAGTATATGAGTAATATGCAACGTTATGGAAAAAAGATAGATTGGAATAATGTTCATATAGAAAAACAAGAAGCTAACAAGGAAAATGCTGATCAAGCAGCAGATAAGCAAGATAAAAAAGAAGCGAATCAATCAGCGCCAGAACAACCAAAGCAAGTAGAACAGAAACCAAAAGAACAAACACCTGCAGAACAACCTACAGAGAAGCCTGAACAACAAAAACCTGTACAACAAGAAAAACCAAGTAATCAACAAGTGCAAGAGAAAGAGAAGCAAGAGCCTTCTCAAACAGATAAAAGCGAGTTAAGTCAATTTGAGCAGGAAGTTGTTGATTTAACGAATCAAGAAAGAGCAAAACAAGGTTTGCCTGCACTAAAAGTAGATACAGAGCTTAGCAAAGTGGCACGTGCAAAATCTAAAGATATGGCAGCAAATGGATATTTTGCTCATAATAGCCCAACATACGGTTCTCCATTTGATATGATGAAACAATTTGGCATTAGCTACTCAACAGCAGGAGAAAACATTGCAAAAGGGCAGCGTAGCCCGCAAGAAGTAGTCAATGCTTGGATGAATAGTCAAGGGCACCGTGAAAATATTATGAATGCTAAGTTTACGCATATCGGTGTTGGTTATGTAGAGCAAGGCAACCATTGGACACAACAGTTTATTGGTAAATAATATACCATTATTTATATATTTAGCTTGTAGAGAAACCACTCGTTTTCTACAAGCTTTTTTGTACTATAGGCGAGTATAGATTGGTATACGCAGGTTTTTATTCACTACAGAAAAAGTATAAGATTTTTTGGTTTATAGTATAAGAAAAAACAAAGTCTTTCTAAAAAGATAAGGAGTATAAATTGAGGTGCTTAGGATAACGAAAAACGAATATCCACGCCCAGATCCACCGCCCAGTGATGAGGCGACTTCTCGAAATCGCCCTAAGCTATGTCATCTTCTGTTCGTCCCTCACAGCTTTTTCATGCTTGTATTGGAAAGATAAAATTTTAGGATTTGCCGCATACGTTAAGTTTTCCAAGCATCATTCTATGGTGATCGATATGAAGCGAGATATAAGGTAAATCCTTTCTGATTGAAGTCGACTTTATCTTGCTGTTATAGAAATCCAGCGGTATAATAGCTTGTGGTGAAAGGAGCTACTTTAAATGATTTGTACGATAGGAATATACCTCTATGCTAGCATTTTAGTACTCGGAACATTTTTTAAATTGCAGAGAGCGAAAAAATTACAACATGAACTAACTAAAGAAGAAATTTTCATTCAACCAAGTCTTGTCTCGAAGAAGGTGTTTCAACGAACAGGGAGCACTATTAAAGTAGAAGGGCAAGAAAAACTTCCGGAAGGCCCAGCACTATTTGTTTCTAATCATCAAGGGTTGTTTGATATATTAGTGTTACTCGGTTATTTAGGGAAGCCAGTTGGATTTATAGCAAAAAAAGAGATTAAAAAACTACCCATTATTTCCTCTTGGATGGAGCTAGTTCATTGTGTGTTTATGGATCGTAAAGATCGTCGACAATCGGTTCGTGCTATCGGTCAAGGGATTGAGTATTTGAAAGAAGGGCACTCTATCGTTATTTTTCCTGAGGGGACCAGAAGCAGGGGGAGACAACTTCATTCCTTTAAACCTGGCAGCTTTCGTTTAGCAATAAAAGCGAACGTACCGATTGTACCTGTTGTGATAGACGGAACATATCATATGTTAGAGGAACAGGGTGGAAAAGTTTCCCCGTCATCTGTACGTCTTATGATTAAAGATGCTATTACTCCTGATAAATATATGGAGATGAAGAGTAACGAGTTAGCGACACATATAGAAGAAATAATTAAAAAGCAACTAGAAATAAATGCGTTAGGACAAGATAAAGAAAAAGAAGAAAATCAACTGTTATCAGCGGAATAAAGTTAGAAGTAGTGCTTGTAGTCTAACCGTGGGAGTTATGTTACATAACGCTCACGGTTTCACGTTTCAAATTTATAATTCGAAACATACTATATTAGAGGTGATAACATGGTGCAAGGTACGGCAAATTGGAATACAGAAATTACGAAAGAATGGTTACAATCCTATGTAGATGACTGGGTGCAATTTTACAAGAAAGAGACAAAAGAAGGGAAAGTTGCTTCTTATATTCCAGTGTTAAAAAAAGCTGATCCAAATCTTTTAGGAATTACTATCATTGGCAAAGACGGGATGATGATTCAATCTGGAGATGTTGGCACCCCATTTACCATTCAAAGCATTTCCAAAATATTTAGTTTTATAGTAGCTTGTATGGAAAGAGGAGTATCTTATGTGCTCGATCGAGTGGATGTGGAACCGACAGGAGAGGCATTTAATTCTATCATGCACCTAGAGATGCGTAAATTAAAGAAACCATTTAATCCATTTATTAATGCGGGAGCAATTACAGTAACGTCATTATTGAATGGAAAAAGTTCAGAAGAAAAATTAGAACCTATATTTCAGTTGTTTACCAAAATTCTCGGTTACAGATCGCGCATAAATGAAGACGTCTATGTATCCGAACGAGAAACATCTGTAAGAAATCGTGCTATTGGTTATTATCTCATCGAGTTAGGTTATTTGGAGTCTGCATTAGATTTGACGCTTGATACGTATTTTAAGCAATGTTCTATAGAAGTAACAACAGAAGATTTGGCCAAACTTGGTTTAGTTTTAGCTAATGATGGGATAGATCCTCAGACAGCCGAAGAAATCATTCCTAGAAATGTGGTTCGCCTAGCAAAAGCGCTCATGTTAACTTGTGGAATGTACGACGCTTCAGGGAAATTTGCTGCCTATGTTGGTATCCCAGCAAAAAGTGGGGTTTCAGGAGGGATTATTGCTACAGCTCCTCCAAGAGTTAGAAAAGAAACATTGCCTTTTATTGAAGGGTGTGGCATTGGTGTATATGGTCCTGCGTTGGATGACAAGGGCAATAGTATTGCAGGCATAAAATTATTAAAGCATATTGCAACCAAATGGGATTTAAGTGTTTTTTAGAAATAGTAGAATTGTTCAAGTAAGCGTTGACACAATCAATAGCACGTCAACATCTAGATAAATATGGTGGCGATACTATCTAACGATTGCTTTTTCACAGTGGTTACGAGATAGCATCATGAATAGATTGGACACGTGTGAAAAACTTAAAATAGGCACCGCAGAAATTTTGTTTGCTTCATTTTGTAATATTGGATGAGACTGTGATAAAAAGCATGCTGAAACTTACACCTATTATAGAAATGGAAACTTTTGCTGTTAGGGGGGAAGTTGCTTATAATAGAAGGGAACAATTAGCGGAAAGTGGGGGATTTAATGATACGGGTCATGTTTGTTTGTCTTGGTAATATTTGCCGCTCGCCAATGGCTGAAGCTATTTTTGTTAATTTAATACAAAAAGAAGGATTAACAGACCAAATTGAGGTGGAATCTGCCGGAACTGGTGCATGGCATATTGGCAAACCACCCCATAAAGGAACGATAGCGATTTTAAAAAAGTATGAGATTCCAACGAATGGATTAGTTGCTCAACAAATAACATCAAAAGATAAAGGTAAAGCGGATTATTTAATTGCTATGGACGAGGAAAACAAACAAGATTTATTGCGGATGTTTGGAGAAAACGGTAAAGTACGAATAGCAAAATTAATGGATTTTGTGGAGCATACCAAAGAAGAAAATGTGCCTGACCCTTATTTTACAGGTAATTTTTCATATACATATGAATTGGTAGCTGAAGGGTGTTATCAACTCTTACAATATTTAAAACAAAAACATGCGATACAATAAGGAGTGTACATGATGGGAAAAAGAAAATTAGTTACAGGAGTCGTACTAGGGGCAACAGCAGGTGGATTAATTAGTCTTTTAGATAAAGAAACAAGAGTTTATGCAAAAGAAAAACTTGCATCCGCAAAATCTGGTGCAAGCTACATGTTAAAAAATCCGTCTGAGACGATTCACACAGTTCGGACTAATTTTGATAAATTAAATCAAGCATTTACAAAAGGTGCTGAGAATACAATTAATGCTTTGAACGAAGCGGAAACAACACTTGAAAAAGTAACGAATAAAAGGAAAACGGACCGAATAGAATAAAGTACGATGGACAAGTCATACTTCATAATGATGAACCAATGATCTGACCTTGTATAATAACCTATGCTTAAAACACATATCTAAGCATGAGGGAACAAGTTTAGGAGTCGAGTAATGGTAAATACAGTACTTTCTTTTGGAAAGCAGCTATATCAACGAATGATAAAGATAGACCTGTTTGGATTGGCTGCACAGTTAGCTTATTTCTTTTTGTTGTCACTGTTTCCATTTCTATTATTTTTAGTGACGCTTGTTGGTTATTTACCGATGGATGAGTTAGCTGTATTAGATATTATTTCTTCGTATGCTCCACCTCAGATTGTAGAGCTGATTTCAACAAATGTTACGAATTTAATTAGACAACAGAACGGTGGATTGCTTTCTTTTGGTATAATTGCCACACTATGGGCATCTTCTAATGGTGTAAACGCCTTAATGCGGGGTTTTAACTATGCGTATGAAGTAGATGAAAACCGTTCGTTTATTGTTTCAAGACTTATTGCTATTATAATGACAATAGCAATGATAGGAATTATAATTATCGCATTATTATTACCTATATTTGGTAAATTAGTTGGTTCTTATTTATTTTCATTTGTCGGTTTATCAGAAGGTTTTATTCATGTATGGGAAGCCTTGCGTTGGGTTGTTTCGTCAGTTGTTTTCTTTATTGTCTTTCTTGCATTATATAAGCTTGCACCGAACAAACGAATCTATTTAAAGGATGCAGTGCCAGGAGCTTTGTTTGCTACAGTAGCATGGCAACTAGTTTCATTAGGTTTTTCTTACTATGTGAGTAATATTGGTAATTATTCAGCAACATATGGCAGTCTCGGAACTGTCATTGCACTCATGATTTGGTTTTATTTATCAGGGATCATTATCCTAACTGGCGGTCTAATAAATGCTGTCATTCGAAAAAACAAACATGTAAAATAATATAGGATTAGACAAGGCATTTTCATAAACTTTGTCAATGATCTTTGCATATAGAAAGCAAGCAATTATATTTTAATAGGCCTTAGGGAAATTGGTAACCCCTAAGGCCTTATCGGTCTTAACTTGATAAGTTATTTTAATAACCGTAATCCATTTAAAATAACTAAAATGGTGCTACCCTCATGTCCTATTACTCCTAATGGCATATCAAGGATTTGTAAGAAATTAGACGCAATGAGTATAGCGATAACTGCAAGGGAGAAAAATATATTTTGTTTTACGACGCGATTCATTTTTTGAGACGTGTGAATGGCGTTGGTTATTTTGCTAAGGTTGTTTTTCATAAGCACGACATCTGCAGTTTCTAACGCTACATCTGTTCCTTCTCCCATTGCAATGCCAATATTTGCTGTAGCTAATGCTGGGCCATCGTTAATTCCGTCACCAACCATGCAAACATGTTGATATTTTCCTTTCAGTTTTTTTATTTCTTCCACTTTCTCATGTGGTAAACAATTTGCTACATATTCATCAATACCAGCTTCTTCTGCAATGGCTTTCGCAGTAAGATCATGATCTCCCGTAAGCATAACGGTGTGAATTCCATGTTGTTTTAATAGTTTAATAGCTTGTATGCTGTCTTTTCTTACCGTATCTTTCAGTGCAAATAAAGCTACAATCTGCTGTCCTTTTTTTACATAAACGATTGTTTTCCCCTCAGAAGCAAGTTGCTTCGTTATATCCTCAAAATCCGCTTCATAACCAATATAATCAGGCTTACCAATCTCCCAAGTTTCATCCTCAATTACGGCTGAAATACCGTTTCCAGTAAGCGTAGAAACTTGAATATCTTGTAACGAAGTACCTATTTGTTGTTGCTTGCCAAATGTAACTATAGCGTAGGCAAGAGGGTGTGTTGAATCTTGCTCCATAGCCATTGCAATAGGTAATACATCCTCTTGCTTATGATCTGGATGTACATGAAAATCAGTCACTTCCGGTTTCCCTTTCGTTAATGTACCTGTCTTATCAAATGCAATGGCTTGAATATGTCCCATGTTTTCAATGTGGACACCCCCCTTAAATAGAACCCCTGCTCTTGCGCTTTTAGATATGGCGGATAAAGTAGCTGGCATAATGGAGGCTACAAGGGCACATGGAGAAGCAACAACGAGTAAGATCATAGCTCGATAAATACTTTCCTGAAGTGTCCAGTCAAACAAAAGATGGGGAATGAACATCATCAAGACGACAACAATTAATACGATTTTCACGTAAGCTCCTTCAAACTTTTCAATAAATAACTGGGAAGGAGATTTTTCATCTTGTGCGGATTGAATCATTTGGATGATTTTTTGGAATAGCGTTTGATTTGCTGCTTTCGTAATTTCGATATATATCGAACCATCCAAAGCAACTGTTCCTGCAAAAACTTCTTCATTTTCTGTTTTTCGAACCGGAATAGATTCTCCGGTAATGGCACTTTCATCTATGGATGTTGCTCCACGGGAAATGATCCCATCTGCAGGGATTCGCTCTCCGGCACGTACATAGATCATGTCACCTATTTGTAAAGACGAAACAGTAACCATTTCTTTTTGATCGCCATTCATTCGTAATGCTTCTTCAGGTTGTAATTTCATAAGTGAGGATATTTCTTTGTTACTTTTATTCATCGTATACGTTTCAAGCGCACCTGATAAAGCAAAAATAAAGATTAGAATGGCACCTTCTGTCCAATAACCAATTGCAGCAGCACCAATCGCGGCGAATATCATTAACATTTCTACATTTAAGTCTTTATTACGTATGGTTTCTGTAATTCCTTCTTTTGCTTTGGCATACCCTCCGATTACAAATGCGACGAGATGAAGGGTAACCCATAAAGCGTCAGACAGATGATTTTCGAATGTCCAAGCAATTGCAATAAGTAACCCACTAAATAGAGCTGCAATTAGCTCTTTATGTTCAGATATTTTTTTCGTTATCTTTGTTTCGGTTAACATGATCGGCCTCTCCTATCGTTACTTATTGTTAAAAAGTTTACGGTTTTTTAACGGAGGGGTGAGAAGACACACAGAATGCATGGCTAAAATTAAATTCCCCAACCTAAAAAACAATACGCCTTTTTTCTATAATTATTATTATATAATATTTATTGTTATATTATCATAATGGGTGAGATTGTCAAGACCGCATATGCTTATTTTACCATGAAACTGTGCTTGAATTTGCTTTTTTGCATTAAAAATTAGCCTAATACAACAATAATAGCACTTTTTTAGAAAAATTAATAAAGTAAATGGTGCTTATTTTATTAATTGATAGAAATTATCAATTAATAATTTTATAAAAAGTATGTGTGTAAGCCATTTGTTTTGAAAAAATATTTTCATTTAAATATATATAACAATTGAAAATGTGTGTACATAAGTAAGTTGTTGTTTGTACTTATGCTTCCCTAACAATTAGAGTGAAAGGATAACAAGTTGTTTCTATTCCCCTTTAATTTATATGTATATTCTGTTACAATCCGATATGTACTTATAAATACAACAGATGGAGGAGTCATGATGAAATATATAAAGATATCCTTGATTTTAATTGCTTCAATAGTGTTTATTACTGCTTGCTCTAACAGTTCAGGTGATTTAAACAGTGAGGGTGAAAATGGTGAAACAGATAAGAGATGGCAAGAGGTAAAAGAAAAAGGAGAGTTAGTTGTTGGGACGTCCGGTACACTAATAGCAGCCTCCTATTATGATGGGGAAGAAGAAAGTGAGGAGCAATTGACGGGATATGATGTAGAAGTAATGCGTGAAGTTGCTAAGCGTTTAGATGTAGATATTTCGTTTGAAATTATGGGAATCGACAGCATGTTACCCGCCATTAAAAGTGGCAGAATTGATGTTGCAGCAAATGATATTGAAGCAACAGACAAGCGAAAAGAGTCCTTTAACTTTAGTGAGCCTTACAAATATTCTTATTCTACCATGGTAGTGCGAAAAGAAGATAATTCTGGAATTGAATCGCTAGAAGATTTAAAGGGGAAAATAGCTGGTGGTGGAGCCACTACTATATATAGTCAAATTGCCGAACATTTTGGCGCAGAAGTAAAAACGTACGGAAATGCTCCGAATGAGGCTTATTTACGTGATGTTCACAACGGTAGATCAGATGTTATCGTAAACGATTATTATTTATCTAAATTTGGTGTCGCAGGATTTCCAGAGTTTGATATTCATCTTCATCCAGATTTAAAGTTTCACCCAACAGAACAAGCTGTAGTAATTCCAAAAGATGCAGACATGCTTACTGAAAAAATAAATGATGCTTTAGCTGCAATGAGAAAAGATGGGACGCTATCAGAGTTAGCTAAGAAATTCTATCAAGAAGATGCTTCTCAAAAACCTGAGGATGATATACAAGAAATTGAAGGATTAGAATTATAATTCATATAAGCGAATTTTTAATTAGTTGGGGTTTTCTTTCATCCGCACTAATTATTAATCGACCAGGGATATGACTTCAGCCTTTTATGAAAAAAGGCATTTAGGGTGCTGTTACCTCCCACTTAGAATTTTTCCCATACTAGTGGGAGTCTTATAGCGCTTTACACCCGGAATAACCGGTTTAGAAGCCATTTTTAAGGCCATCCACAGTATCTGGATGGCTTTGTTACAAAATAGGAGAGCTTTTGCAAACAAACTCTTGTATATAAGCGATAGCTTTTCCTATACATGTGACAGAAAGGGAGATGAATGGTGCAAACATTCCAATTTAGTGACATATTTGATGTTCAGTTAGCGATAGATAATCTTCCGTTTGTATTGAGCGGACTGCCAATGACTTTACTTGTCTCGGTTATTGGTATGCTATTGGGGCTTGTTTTAGGGCTATTGCTTGCTTTAGCGCGAAATGCTTCTTATTTTTTCTTGCGCTTACCTGCTAGATTATACATATCGTTTATGCGGGGGACGCCAATCCTTGTTTTTTTGTTCATTCTGTATTTTGGACTTCCGGTTATTGGGATTAAATTGACAGCATTCATGGCAGCTTGCTTAGGGTTTGGTTTAAATAGTGCTGCGTATATTGCTGAAATTGATCGTGCCTCGTTGAATAGTGTAGATAAAGGACAATGGGAATCAGCAAAAGCATTAAATTTAACTTATTGGCAGACGTTGCGAAAAGTTATCTTGCCACAAGCGACTAGAATTGCTATTCCACCATTAACAAATGTATTTATGGATTTAGTCAAAGCTACTTCGTTAGCAGCTGTGATTACGGTCCCAGAGCTGTTCCAAAAAACACAAATTGTTGCAGGTAGAGAATTTGATGCCATGACGATGTATATTCTCGTAGCGCTCATTTATTGGCCGCTATGTATCGTTATTGCTTTTATCCAAGAACGTTTAGAAGCACGCTTCAGTAAATATGTCGTGCATGAAGCAGTTTAAGTTTTTTTACTATAATATTTAAAGGTTTATCGTATAAGAAAATAAAAACTACAGCTTTTGCCAAGTATTATGGGGAAAGCTGTAATTTTTCTAATCTAGGAAGTAAAAAGTTTAGTCTATCACAGTAATTGTAACTATGGTATATTTAGTATTTTGCTCATTGCATTAACCGTATGGAAAGGTAGTCGTTTTATTTAATGTGTCCAACTGCCGATGTACTTTGGGAAAATCTCCATCTCTAAACGAATGAACTGTTCCACTCAAAGGATACTTTGCCACGTATATAGTTCGATTTATTAAAATTCCTTTGAAATCATACATAGTCTGATTTTAATTTACTCAGCTTAGCTTGTAATAATTTTTTAATCCTTTCCCTATATCTCCTTACAATGAGTTTATTGGGAGTAAATGTATAAATTTGTCAAATAGCTGAAGTTCACAATTATTCATAAGTCAATTATTACATTTTAAAGTTATCATTTATCGTGCCAACACTGAAACTGAAATCGCAATAAAATCCACTTATACTTCCATTGATTCAGAGTTGCCATACTTTAAAAACTTTCTCTTATATACGGCAACATTAAACCTTTTAAATATCTATTTCAAAGTGTACATTTTTGCTTAACATGTGTATGAACATTACAAGGTGATACGGACCCTTCCCCAAGGTTGGTGTAACTTTTCAAATGACAGATAATACTATACAATTAAAAAAAGGGTGTGAGTAAAATGAGTTTACCAAACGAAGAACTTGTCTCCTTAAAAAAATTTTACCAAATGCGGGAGCAGACCGATCAGCTCCTTGAATATATTGATGGCGTCGTTTACATGTCGCCCTCACCCTCCACCGTTCATCAACGGCTATCTATGCGATTAGCCGCGCAATTATATAACCTATTAGAAAGCGGTGATTGTGAGGTTTTCTCGGCGCCGTTTGATGTGAAACTAAGTAATGAAAATATTCCTGGAGATAAAGTGTTTATCCCTGATTTGTCTGTCATCTGTGACAAAAGTGGCTTGGATGATCAACAATATACAGGTGCTCCTACAATGATTATTGAAATAATTAGCCCATCCAATCAGGCACATGACCTTATTATCAAATTGAATTTATATATGCAGTATGGGGTCAAAGAATATTGGATTGTGAACCCCCTGCTCAACACAATCATGGTATATGCCTTGAATGAAAAAGCGAAATACGAACAGAAAGACATTGTCCGTGAAAAGGGTATCGTCACATCATCAGTGCTTCCTGATTTTTCAGTTGATGCTGAGAAGTTTTTTCAGCAATAACAGCGTTACGCGGGATGGTTCTCTCGTCCCTAAAAAAGTCAGTCCAAATGTAACATCTGGACTGACTTTTTGCGCTATAGGAACGTATAATCTTTTATGGATTATAATATAAGCAAAACGACGAAAGCCGCTTCTGCTCGTCGAAAATTCGCTCATTAAGTTCTAATAATTTCCTTTTTACGTCCCCACTCGATTTGTTTCGTGTTGGGTGTTCTTCTTTACTAACATAGCTACTGTAATCACCATTAAGATAAAGCTTATAAAATAAAAGAATGAAACGCGTTCAAAAACGTCAATAAAATAACCGCCAATAAAAGGTCCGCTAATGCTACCAACACTAAACATGATGCCAACCATTAAATTTCCAGCTGGAAGTAAGTTTCCGGCGAGTAAATCTGTCATATAAGAGATACCTAAGGAAAACAAAGAACCTACACACATTCCTGCTAAAGTGAACAGGATAAATAAAGCAAGGGCAGAAGACTCTAAAATGGCAGTAAACAGAAAACATAGCGAACCGAGCGATAATACAGTTATTAGTACCGATCTTCTACCGAATTTATCGCTTAATGCACCTAAAGGGAATTGGGTAATTAAGCTACCTGCTGCAAAGCAAGGAATAATGAGTGAAAGTGTATGAACATCATGCCCAATACGCAGGCCATAGATAGGGAAAATGCTATGTAAAGAGGCCTCTAAGAAACCATATCCAAAACCAGGTAACATCGCAATCCAGGCTATTTTAAAGGTTTGTTTAAAGCGTTGCATTGAACTTGTCGGATAAACTGGGTCTACAGATTGTTCAGGCCACTGATTACGAAGGAAAAACAATAATAGCCAGACGGTGAAGCTCAAAGCTGCAGAAGCTAGAAAAGGCACCGATTGGTGAATGGATAAAAGTCTTGTCATTAATGGACCTATAGCAAAGCCTGCTCCAAACGATAAACCATAAAGAGCAATACTTCTTCCTCTTGTTTCCGCTGTAGCTGTTGCCGTTATCCATGTTTGTGTGCCAAAATGCAACATTTGGTCACCAATTCCTATAATAAGTCGCAATATAAACCAAAACCATAAAGACTCCCATACTGGAAATATAGCCAAAGAAAGGATGACGAGCAAACCGCCGACAAAAATCATTGGTTTAAAACCAAATTCTCGCATTGGCTTTTCCATAAATGGAGAAGCGATTAAAACTCCAATATATAATCCTGTTGCATGCAAGCCGTTAATAGAAGAGGCTACGCCATTTTGTTCAAGAATAATAGAAATTAATGGTAATAACATTCCTTGTGAGAAACCAGATATAAATACAAGCGCAATTAGTATCCACAAACGATATTTGGTCAGTTGCATGATGGACTCTTCCCTTCTGAGTGGTTCTCTGTTGTTTGTTGACTTGGCAACTCTTTAGGATGCTTGAGCTGTGAAACAACAATCTTCACCGGATGACGTTTTTTGGAGTGAAATATTATTATGTGTATCTGTCTTTTGGTTCTAATAAATTAAGTAAATTGGTGTGGCAACATTACTATTGTATCAATGTGGCAGTTCGTATTGTTGTTTTTATAAGGATCGTAGCTTCTAAAACGACAAGGTGGTAAACAATTACTTGCCCATACAAACCGTTAATTCGATCCTGTAATTGGATAAACCTAGCAATAATTTACTAGGAATAGAGGAAAAGGTCAATTATTGTGAATAAATTGGCCATATCGTTTATGATAAAAAGGAGAAGTATATTAAAAAATAGGAGGGAAGTTCTGATGAAATTACATTTAAAAGAACATGGTTTTAGAACTGAATTAGACTTTGGTCAGTTAGATATTTCTGGAGATGAGGAATTTGGCTTTCGCCCGTATCAACTAATGGTTGCTTCGATCGCTAGTTGCAGTGGTTCAGTCTTTCGTCAAATCCTTCAAAAGCAGCGCACAGACGTTCATGACATGCAAATTAATGCTACTGTTGAAAGAAATAAAGATGAAGCAAACCGCATCGAGAAAATAGCGCTTACTTTTATTATTAAAGGTAGTCATTTAGATGCAGAAAAATTGTACAAAAGCTTACATGTAGCACGTAATAACTGCTCTATGGTGCGTTCTGTGGAGGACAGTATTGAAATTGTAGAGAGAATAGAAATTATTGAACTTAGCAGATGATTTGTTCACGTAGGTATAAAATTCATATGTCAGAAAAAGCTAAGAAAAAAAGAAAGGGTTTGACATATGAACAGACTGAAGCATTCTATTTTCCTGATTCTTTTTGTTTCTTTCATAGTTATGGTGCTTGGACCAAATCAATTACTAGCTGAAGAAAAGAAAGAGACTTCTTTTAATATCCCTAGCCATGTACTAAATATTTCAAAAGATAATACTTTTCCTAATTCTACAGAGGATGAAGAAGTAATTGAGCCAAGTGAATTAACGAAAGAATTAACAGATAGTTTAGATATTAAAATTGAAAATCCAGTGTTAATTAAAATGTTAAATGAAACAACTTTAAACCCATCTCCAATTGCTTTTGGTTATCGAGGAATGGTTTATTTAGGACGTTGGCCATTAAATTATGAATCGCTGGAAACAACGATTAATTGGGAATACCAGCAAGTAAATAAAAATGAGTTGAATAATACAAGTGGGTCAGAGCCTCAAGAAATAAACTATATACAACAAGAACAAAAAGAAATCAAAGGAGCATTGACGAATAAAATCAGCAAACCATCTGATGTGAAAAAAATGATGTTGCTCACAGCAAAAGAAAAAACGAAACTGCCTCTTTCGTATCAGACAGTTATTGGAAAAAACACAAAAAAAGATAATACGTATAAAGTGCCCAGTGATAAACTTGCCGTTCTCCAATCGTATGCGCCAGCAGTAAATGAAAAAGGACAAGTTACATTTGGGGAAGTATATGTGAAGTTAAAGGGATCCGATAAATCCATTGCTGTCAAAAACGTGACGAAACAAGGAATTGGAGCTTGGATTCCCATTCAAGATCATGTCTCCTTCTCTTATAAATTAAAATAATGTTTAAAACAAAAAAAGCTATCGCCCTAGCGATGGCTTTTTTTACATTTGCTCTATAACGAATGGAAGGATTCGCTTTCCATTTTCTAATTAGAATATCTTGGCTGTAAGCAAGTATTGTGTGATAGTTTTTCTCTAAGGAAGTAAACGTTTGAAAATCATATTTCCTTTACCATAAGCGTATAATAAATTTGAAAAATACTGAAAATGTAAGAAAGGGTTGATTTTTTCTCTTTAATACTTTATCATAATGAAGTACTAAAGAGATGCGAAAGTGGGGAAGAAATAAAATGGAATGGGTCGTCCTTATATCTGTTCTCATATTAACCATATTAAGTTTGTTACGTGTAAATGTCATTATCGCTATTATTGCAGCTGCGATTAGTGCTGGTTTGATGTCTGGGCTAAATATAAAAGAAGCTGTTGAACTGTTAGTTAGTGGAATGGGTGGTGGTGCCAATACTGCATTAAGTTATATATTATTGGGTGCTTTTGCTGTAACAATTAGCTATACAGGTATTACATCATTATTAGTAACTTACCTTATTCGAATATTATCAGGTAAAAAGACGATGCTTTTACTCGTAATAGCAGCTGTAGCATCACTATCACAAAACGTCATTCCTGTTCACATTGCATTTATTCCAATACTTATCCCACCTTTATTGCCACTATTTGATAAAATGCGATTAGATCGGCGTGCAGTGGCGACGGCATTAACGTTTGGGTTAAAAGCTCCCTATATTCTAATTCCGGCAGGATTTGGCCTCATTTTCCATGAAACGATTGTGGAGAGTATGAAGCAAAATGGGGCGAGTATCACAGTGAACGAAACGGTGTTAGCTATGCTCATTCCAGGTTCAGGGATGATTGTAGGTTTGCTGATCGCTATTTTTATTACGTACCGTAAAGATCGTGTAGTCAATGATGGAATGAAAGAAGAGACATCAAAGGAAGAAACAAAGGCGGTACCATTCAACAAACAACATGTATTTACACTTATAGCAGTTGCTGGTGCTTTAACGGCGCAAATTATAACAGGCAACCTCATTATAGGAGCTCTTACGGGGCTTGTGCTCATGTTTATATTTTTTGTTATTCCTTTTCATAAAGCAGATCAAGTTGTCAGTGAAGGTATCGGCATGATGGGAACAATTGCTTTTGTCATGCTTGTGGCCTCAGGTTTTGGAAATGTATTGACAGAAACAGGTTCCGTAGAAGCGCTTGTAGAAGTATCTTCGGGGTTTTTAGATCAAAATAAGGCCCTTATTGCTTTCATTTTGTTGCTAGTAGGACTTATCGTTACGATTGGGATCGGCTCTTCTTTTGGAACCATTCCTATCTTAGCCGCATTGTATGTTCCCATTTGCTTAGCTGCAGGCTTTTCTCCATTAGCTACAGCTGCATTAATTGGAACGGCAGGTGCACTAGGTGATGCAGGGTCGCCAGCTTCAGATAGTACATTAGGTCCAACTTCAGGATTAAATGCTGACGGCAGACATCACCATATTTGGGACACGGTGGTACCAACTTTTATACACTATAACATTCCCCTATTTATTTTTGGTTGGGTAGCTGCTATTATTTTGTAAACAATCAAATAAAAATACTGTTTGAAATTAAAATTGCTATGACCCGTAGGAAGCTTTTCATCCTACGGGTTGTTCATTTTAGTGTTGCTTCTATTATTGTTTGCGATAATACATAAGAATAAATAGGCTGAAAATGTGCATAGTAAGATCAAAAAAGGTGATTATCCATGAGAAAAAGATTTTCTATATGTGCAGTTTTAGTTATATTGGCTACCTTATATACACCACTTTCATCTTTAGCATCTGGCTATGGATGGGGGTACAGTAAAAACGAAGTGCATAAAATCCCTGATATTGGAAAATATGCAAGCCTGCTTGAAAAATACAATGCGTATTATGCAGATCCATCTGGAGAAAAAAATGTATACGTAACATTTGATAATGGCTACGAACAAGGTTATACAGCTGATATCTTAGATGTATTAAAAAAGCACCAAGTTCCAGCAACTTTTTTTGTTACAGGGCACTACGTAAAAGAAGAACCTGAATTAGTAAAACGTATGGTAAAAGAAGGGCATATTGTCGGTAACCACTCGTATCATCATCCTGATTTTACGATTATGAATAAAAAAAATATACAAGAAGAATTAGAATCATTGGAGGAAGCAGTTGCAGCAATTTCCGATCAAAAAGATATGAAATACTTACGTCCGCCAAGAGGAATGTTTAATAAAGATACATTAGAATGGGCGAATGAATTGGGATATATTCACATCTTTTGGTCGCTTGCCTTTAAAGATTGGGAGACAGATAAGCAAAAAGGGTGGAAATATGCATTTGATCAAGTAAAAGAGCAAATTCATCCAGGTGCGATCATTTTATTACACACTGTTTCCTCCGATAATGCAAAAGCACTTGAAAAAATGATTCGTGCGTTACAAAAACAGGGCTACTCATTTAAAAGCCTTGATGATCTGGTGTTAAGAAATAAACTTCCTGAAGCTATATACGGCTTGTAGTTTTCCCTTACAGTGCAGTAAGAGGGGGCTTTCAACAGAAGGAAGTTGAAGGTCCTCTTCCATTGTTGGAAACCATTATGCTTGTAACAATGGAAGGTGCAGGTGTAAATTACGGGGAGATATAGCAATTGGCAAGCAAAATGAAAGTTTTTGCTTGCCAATCATTTTGAAACTAAAGTCACGTGTACATTTTTATTTAAAATTTTCCTAATATTTGATATGATTAGAAAAAGTATTTAAATGAGGAGTTGATATTTTGAAAAGGGAAGCACTTATTCCGCCAAAAGCTTATAATATTGCCATGGAGATAGAGCGTCACGCCAACAGCAAGAATAAACTAGCACTGATAAAGGAGAATGAATTTGGAGAAACCGATCAGCTTACATATAAGGAGCTAGTAAAGCGAGCTAACCAAATTGGTAACGTTTTCTTAAAAGCTGGCTTAAAAAAAGGTGACAAAATTTTAATTATGGTCAATCGCTCTTTTGAAGCCTATGAAGTATATCTGGCTGCATTGAAAACAGGAATCATTATTATTCCTAGTTCCGAAATGTTAAAAACGAAAGATTTGCAATACCGTGTATCACACGGAGAAATAAGTGGTGTCGTTAGTTTGTATCGTTTCGCAAACCAGTTCGAAGGAATACGTGAATATGATCAGTTACATAAATTTGTTATTGGTGAAGCGGTAGATGGATGGGTATTTTTGGATGAAGAAAAGAAACAAGTTAGTGAGCAATTAGAAATTGTTGATACGAATAGAGAAGATACCGCTTTTTTACCATACACATCAGGTACAACTGGGAATCCAAAAGGGGTTGTCCATAGCCATGCTTGGGGGTACGCTCACTTAAATGCAGCTGCATATAATTGGCTTGCTATCCAAGATGGAGATCGTGTATGGGCGACAGCAGGGCCTGGTTGGCAAAAATGGGTGTGGAGCCCGTTTTTATCCGTTCTTGGAACAGGTGCAACAGGTTTTTTTTACACCGGAAAATTTAACGCTGAAAAACATTTACAATTAATAGATGATTATCAAATAAACATAATATGCAGCACGCCGACAGAATATCGTATGATGGCGAAAGTCGATAGCCTTCCACACTATAATCTAATGTCCCTACATAGCGCTGTATCAGCAGGGGAGCCACTAAACGTTGAAGTAATAGACATATTTAGGCATCATTTTAATATTACTGTACGAGATGGATATGGACAAACGGAGAACACATTATTGCTCGGGTTTACAAAGGATATGCAGGTGAGGCCGGGATCAATGGGAAAGCCTACTCCAGGTAATAATGTAGAGGTAATTGATGAAAATGGTGATCCACTAGGTCCAAATGAAGTCGGAGATATTGCAGTGAGATTAGATAGCCCAGCTTTATTTTCTGAATATTATAAGGATACAGAGCGTACCAGTATGGCTAAACGAGGTTTGTATTATATAACGGGGGATCGTGCCTATAAGGACGAGGATGGCTTTTTCTGGTTTGAAGGAAGAAGTGATGATATTATTATTAGCTCTGGCTATACGATTGGTCCTTTTGAAGTGGAAGATGCGCTTATAAGGCATGCAGCCGTACAAGACTGTGCAGTCGTTGCAAGCCCTGATGAAATAAGAGGAAATGTAGTAAAAGCATTTATTGTTCTTCGGGAAGGATTCCAACCGAGTGATCAGCTAATAGAAGAATTACAAAATCATGTAAAAACGATAACGGGGCCCTATAAGTATCCAAGAAAAGTTGAATTTATGGATGATTTACCAAAAACAACATCTGGTAAGACGAGGAGAGTAGAATTACGTAATAAAGAAAAGATGGTAAATAAATAGAGCTATCAATGTGAGGAGATCAAATAAATGATTCTCCTCTTTTTCTTGTAATAAGAAAGTATAAAATTTGTTGCTTTAAATACCGATTTAACGGAATAGCCACGTTCGGCTCCAGCGCCCAGCAACTAGGCGACTTCACGAATCGCCCTAAGATAAGTCATCATCAGTTCGTGCTAAATAGGAAGGTCGACTAAACAGGGGTATGCCGCCCAACGTCGGCATACCCCTGTTTTAGTGGCATAATTCCTAAAACTTCAGTTGATTCGCTCCACTCGCTATTGCTAATGGGGCTTGCGCCTTTGTTCTGGACTATAGAAAAGTATAAGTTTATAGTATAAACCAAACTGACGGCGTTTTATCTGCATAGAGAATGAATGATAGCCAAGTTTTCTAATAGAGGATTCATACATCTTGTGGATGTTATGATACGTGAGCAAAGACCTTGAAAGTCAAACAAAGTCAAAGTATAATAATAGTCAAAAGGTCAAATAAAGTCAAAGTCATACGAAAACCATTAAAAACAAGCTTAAAACTTCGTATTATAGAAAAAATAAAAAAATAATACAAATCCCTTGAAAGTCAAAGAAGGTCAGAGTATAATATTAGTTGAAAGGTCAAAGATAGTCAAAGTCAAACATTGATGAGTATATAGATAAACTTTAAAAGGAGGAGTTCCATATGTTATGTCAAAATTGTAAACAAAATGAAGCAACAGTTAATGTAGCAATGCAATTAAACGATCAACATATGCAAATGCATTTATGCAATGAATGCTTCCGTAAAATGCAAGGCCAAATGATGGATGGTAATAATAACTTTTTTTCTCAATCCCCGTTTAGCAATGCTTATGGGTCATTTGCAGAATCGGGAAATGGCTCACCGAAAATGGGAACACGCACAAGACAACAGACAGGAAATCAAGGAAATGGTCTACTTGATCAGTTAGGTAAAAATCTAACAGATGAAGCAAGGGGTGGAAAGATTGACCCAGTAATCGGACGAGATAATGAAGTGAAACGGGTTATTGAAACATTGAATCGTAGAAATAAAAACAACCCTGTTTTAATTGGTGAACCGGGCGTGGGTAAAACAGCTATTGCAGAAGGTTTAGCTTCAAAGATAGTAGAAGGTGACGTCCCAACCAAATTATTGAATAAAGAGATTTATTTGCTTGATGTAGCATCACTTGTTGCCAATACTGGTGTACGAGGACAATTTGAGGAGCGAATGAAACAATTAATTCAGGAGCTGCAACAACGTCAAGATGTGATTCTATTTGTTGATGAAATTCATTTACTAGTTGGTGCAGGAACAGCAGAAAGCTCACAAATGGATGCTGGCAACATTTTAAAACCAGCGCTTGCTAGAGGAGAGATTCAACTAGTTGGAGCAACGACACTAAAAGAATATCGTCAAATTGAAAAAGATGCAGCATTAGAACGTCGTTTACAACCAATTATCGTTGAAGAACCAACTCCGGAAGAAGCGGTGCAAATATTAAAGGGTATTAAAGATCGTTACGAAAAATTTCATGAGGTACGCTATTCTGATGAAGTTATAGTAGCTTGTGTAAACTTATCTAAACGCTATATCCAAGATCGCTACTTACCAGATAAAGCAATTGATTTAATGGATGAAGTTGGTTCTAGACTAAATTTAAATAATTCATCTAAAGATTCTGAGTCTATTTATCATCGTTTAGAAGAAGTAAAAAAAGAAAAAGAAGCTGCGGCTGAGCGTGAAGATTATGAACGAGCAGCACACTTACGTTATCAAGAAATTCAGTTACAAAAACAGTTGGAAAAAGCAAAAGGTGAAGAGCAAGATATAGATGTAGATGTGTCTGACATTGAGTTAATTGTCGAAGAAAAAACGGGTATTCCAGTAACGAAACTACAAGCAGATGAACAAGAAAAGATGAAAAATCTTGCTAAACATCTAGGCGAAAAAGTTATTGGACAACAAGAAGCAGTTAATAAAGTAGCTAAAGCAATTCGTCGTAGTAGAGCTGGTTTAAAAGCAAAAGAACGCCCAATCGGTTCGTTCCTATTTGTTGGACCAACTGGAGTAGGTAAAACAGAATTAACAAAAGTGCTAGCTGAAGAATTGTTTGGTACAAGAGATGCGCTTATTCGACTTGACATGAGTGAATACATGGAGAAACATGCTGTATCTAAAATTATTGGTTCACCTCCTGGTTATGTAGGACATGAAGAAGCCGGACAATTAACTGAAAAAGTGCGTCGTAATCCGTATTCCATCGTTTTATTAGATGAGATTGAAAAAGCGCACCCAGATGTACAAAATATGTTCTTACAAATCATGGAGGATGGTCACTTAACAGATTCTCAAGGCAGAACAGTGAGCTTTAAAGATACTGTCATTATTATGACAAGTAATGCGGGAACTGGATTTAAAACAATAAGTGTCGGCTTTAATAAAGATAAGCACGATTCCGTCTCCACGTTGGAAAGACTAAGCGACTATTTCAAACCAGAATTTCTTAACCGTTTTGATGCGATTATTCGCTTCAATGAATTAGAAAAAGAACACCTACTAGAAATTGTTGACTTAATGCTTCAAGAGCTACATGATACAATCGAAGAAAACAATATTTCAATTACTATTACGGACGAAGCAAAAGAAAAGCTTGTTGATGTAGGATTTGATGCAAGATTTGGTGCGCGTCCACTACGAAGAGTGATTCAAGACAAAGTAGAAGACCAGTTAACGGATTTAATACTTGAAAATGAAAATGTAAATCATGTTCAAGTCGACGTTATAAACGACAATATCGTAGTTAAACAAGCTTAAAAATTATAATGAAAAGCTACTGAGCACGAAGAAGTGTTCAGTAGCTTTTTTTTAGGACTATAGGAAAGCAATTTAGATTTTATCGTATAAGAAAAACCATTAAGAGTTGGTGAAAGCCTTCGTTTTTCTAGTGAAAAATCTTATAAGGTAAGTCAATGATGGAAGACCCACTTCATACTTTTGTCTATAAGGAAAACAACCGTTCAATTTACACTAGTCTAAGGGTAACAATAAGTACATCCAAAAAATGACTGTTTGTATCGTTCATAAATACGCCCTGTTTGCAAGAGAATAAACAGTATACTCCAAAATGCAAAGGGTGCAGTTTCTTATGTACAAAAGACAGCATATTTCTATAATAATTCTCACTATATTTATTACTTTTATTCCTTTTCAATCTGTACATAGTGATAATGCTGCAAAGGATATGCAAGTTCATTTTATTAATGTCGGTCAAGGTGACAGTATATATATTCGAACCCCGAGTAGTAAACATATTTTAATCGATGGCGGACCGCCAAAATATGGTAAAAAGGTAGTCAATTACTTAAAGCAGCAAGGTGTAAAAAAATTAGATTTAGTAGTAGCGACACATCCAGACATAGATCATATTGGCGGGCTCGTCACCGTAATGAAGCAATTGGAAATAAAAAAGATGTTAGATTCCGGTAAGCTGCATACAACGAAAAGGTATTCCAAATATATTCAGGAGCTTGTAAAACAGGAAATTCCTATATCAATTGCAAAAATGGACGAAGAAATAGAGCTTGATCCATCATTAAATATTCAAGTACTCAATACGTATCAACCATCTAGGACGAATAATCAATCTTCTATCGTTTTACAAGTATCGTATAAACAAGTTGATTTTTTATTTATGGGGGATGTAGAAATGAAACAAGAAAAAGATATTCGAAAAAAAGTCGATGCATCAGTCGAAATATTGAAAGTCGCACATCATGGATCGAAAACAAGTTCCTCGCTCTCGTTTTTGCAATCCATCCAGCCTAATATAGCTATTTTAACGTATCACAAGAATAACCGTTATGGGCATCCAGTTGAAAGAGTGATTCATCATTTATATAAAGTAGGAGCTTCCATATATTCAACTGGAGCGTTAGGGCATCTAGTAATTCGTACAGATGGGACAACCTATATGGTCGAGCCGGAAAAAGAACCTTATGATGCTTTATATGCCAGTTCATTATTTACAAAAATATACAAAAGTGATATCGTTATAATATAAAAATGATAGGTAGGTGCAGGCACATGAAGGAGAAACCAGCTTGGACGTTTAATGGGTATGCGGGAGTTTTAATTATTGCATTTTTGTTGGCGGGTACGGTATTTAGCTTTTTAGAACAACAATTTATTATTGGAATTCTTTGTGTCATCGTAGCTGTTACTTTAGGAAGTGGAATTACTTTAATCCAGCCAAACCAGTCTGCAGTTGTCATGTTTTTAGGGAAGTACATGGGAAGTATTCGGAAGGAAGGAATTGTGATAACAGTCCCTTTCTCTGTTCGAAAAATGATTTCGCTTCGTGTGCGAAATTTTAATAGTAATCGCTTAAAGGTTAATGATGTTAACGGAAATCCAATTGAGATTGCTGCGGTTATTGTTTTCAAAGTCATTGATAGTGCAAAAGCCGTATTTGATGTGGATCAGTATGAACAATTTGTAGAAATTCAAAGCGAGACGGCAATTCGTGCGGTAGCTACCAAATATCCTTATGATTCTTTTTCAGACGCGGAACTATCCCTTCGTGGAAATGCGGAAGAGGTATCGAATGAACTGCGTGTTGAATTACAAGAGCGTTTGAAGGTAGCAGGTGTAGAAGTAATTGAAACACGGTTAACCCATTTAGCTTATTCTACGGAAATCGCTCAAGCAATGCTCCAACGTCAACAAGCAAGTGCGATTATTGCAGCAAGAAAACAAATTGTGGAAGGAGCCGTAGGGATGGTGCAGGATGCCATTACGCAATTAGAGCAAGACGGCGCAGTAGAACTTGATCATGAGCGTCGTGTGGCCATGGCCAATAATTTACTCGTATCCATTGTTGCTGATCAAGGCACGCAACCTGTTATAAACACAGGATCCCTATACCAGTAATAAAAAGAGGGGTTTTATGGCAAAAAAGAAAAGCTTTCCGTTACGGATTGACCCAAAGTTGTATGAGATATTGCAAGTTTGGGCTAAAGATGAATTTCGCAGTGTAAATAGTCATGTAGAATTTCTGTTACGAGAAGCAACTAAAAAAGCGGGTAGACTACCAAAGAGTGAAGATAAAAAATAGGGGAAGATTAAATGGTAAAGCTTGCAAAAAGCCAAGGTGGCATTCTGCAAGCTTTTTTTATTTATTTTATGTAATGAGTCACATTCCAGATAAACTTTTCCATAGTTATCCCGAACATATAGCTTGTGTGTTTATAAAACAATCATTGTATAAAAAATAGCAAAAGTGTTGATAAATAGCGCGCTGAAAATATGTCGAGAAAAACTTGATACATATGCTAAAAAAGGTTGACGAGTGAGCTGTTTTGTTATATGGTTAGTTACATAAGTAATTAACCAATGAAGGTGATGAGATGAAGCCTAAATTAGATGAAAGCAAACCGATCTTCTTGCAAATTAAAGAGCAGTTGGAAGATTCGATTATAACTGGTGCTTTAAATCCTGGCGAACGAGTACCATCGACAAATGAATTTGCCAGTTACTATAAGATAAATCCGGCAACGGCTGCAAAAGGAATTAATGAACTCGTTGATGAGTCCATTTTGTATAAGCGAAGGGGTGTAGGTATGTTTGTAACGGACGATGCAAAGCAATTATTAATTGATAAGCGAAAGCAATCCTTTT
The DNA here is from genome assembly GCF_013393565.1 of Virgibacillus sp. NCBI lineage: Bacteria > Bacillati > Bacillota > Bacilli > Caryophanales > Bacillaceae > Virgibacillus > Virgibacillus sp. Next base: position 28,182 of record NZ_JABXHF010000019.1, on the reverse strand, counting down.
ACAAAAATTATGTATTACCGTTAAAAAGTGAAGCAAAGAAACTGCATATTAGTCAATCAGAGTTGGAAAAAATGGTAGAAAGGTTGGATGAAGAATGAAAATTGAAGTTCGCCAGTTGACAAAGCAGTATAAGAACAAGTTTGCTTTAAACCATGTTTCCTTCACCTTAGAAGAACCGAAAATTTACGGATTGTTAGGAAGAAATGGCGCTGGAAAAACAACGTTTATGGATATGCTAGCGGGAAATATTTTGCCAACAAAGGGCGATATTTTCGTGAATGGAGAGAGACCTTTTGATAATCGACATGTACAGGAAAATGTTTGTTTGATTAAAGAAGGAAATAACTTCAAAAAAGAGTGGAAAGTGATAGAGGTAATTCGACTTTATTCATTTTTCTATCCAAAGTTTGATCAACAGTTAGCGAAACAGTTATTAAAAACATATAACTTGAATCCAAATGCAAAAGTAAAGACACTCTCCAAAGGAATGGAATCCGCACTCGGTATAACAGTTGGATTAGCTAGCAAGACGCCAATTACGATCTTTGATGAGCCTTATATTGGCTTGGACGCTGCAGCGCGAAAACAATTTTATGATGTCATGTTACAAGAGTATGAAAATGAAAAACGAATGATTATTTTTTCCACGCACTTAATTGATGAAGTGAGTCTTATGTTTGAAGAAGTGCTTATATTACAACAAGGGAAATTGGTATTGCAAAAATCCGCAGAAGCATTACGCCAGCAAACGATTTCTATAACCGGACGACAAGAACAAGTACAGACGTTTATAAAAAATAAACAATTAATTAGTAAGAAGGAATTTATGGGTACGATGACAGCTTATGTATTTGCAGATAGGCAAGAAGCAAAAGAAGAAGGGCTGGAAGTCGAAAGTATTTCAACGCAAGACTTAATGATACAGTTAACAGAAAAAGAAAGAGGGGATCGCCATGAAGCAATCAGTTAAAGGGATAATTTATTTTTTGTTAGTCGAAATACGTAGGTCATTAATCATTTTTTGGACCATTTTATTTACTATTTTACTTGTTTCACTCGCTTTTTCTTATTGGCTATCACAAATAGAAGAAGGCTCTTTTACTTTTAGTTTAACAGGTCCTATCTATGTGTTCTTTAGTGTTTGGGGATTTATTTGTATTAAAGAAATTATTCCTTTTTCTATTAAGCTTGGCGCTACTCGGAAGCAAATATGGAGTACCATCGGTCTATTTTTTCTTAGTTTAGCAATGATCAAAGCCGTATTTGTTCAATTTTTACGAGAAGCGATATGGATATTCAACGATTGGGTTGGCATTGATGTTTTTAGGTTTTTGCACCCTGTTCATTTTCTTACCGATAACTGGTATAGCCGTATGGTCATAGATGTTGCTATTTTTTCCTTTCTCTTTGTAATATCCTATATTATTGGCTCTGTATTCTATAAGTACGGGCTCATTGGCGGTGGAGGTTTGTTAGGGGTTATTTTACTTGTTTTACTAATGACAATTGCCACAGGGGACTTTGCTCCATTTGTACGAGAAATGATAGCGAATATGAGTCTTACTTTTTATATACAATTGTTTGCAGTGAGCGTAGTGCTTTACCTGTGCTCTTTCTTACTCATCCGTCGAATGACAACGATAAAAGTCCAATAATCTTTAGCTTACCCTATCCACATGCTTTGTTAGTTTGAAGCAAATGGATAGGGTAACGATTTATTTTATTGGTTTCGACGAATAAAAGTCCGGTTAAAACGATAGAAGGATGCTAGTAGTATAAGCGCAATGAGCACGATACTTATAATCGTTGTATACATCAATTCAGAAGATACGTCGCCGGTAACAAGGAGTTCTTGAATATACACGGATAAATTAGTTGGACTCCATGCTAAACGGGTTCCTAGTAAGCTTGTTACAAGACTGATAACAGCTGTTGTCCCAATGGTTGCAAAAGCGACTATGCCAGGTGATTGTGTTACCGTATTAAAGAAAATGGAAACGGTGCAAACAAGCAGCAACCATAGCCCGTAGTAAAAAATGACAGCGAGCAACATAGAGAAAGTGATTTCCCCATAAAGTATGTTCGTATAATACCAGCTCGCCGTCATACCAATAATAAAAGCAGCGAAGACGAGTAAAAGGAGGGAAAGCCACTTCGCAAGCACAAATTTGGTATATGACACAGGTTTGACAAGTACAAGCTCTATAACTCCGCTTTTTCGCTCACCACTAATGATACCCATGGATAAGAGGACAATGACTAGAACACCTAATGTAGAATATTGGCTTAAACTCATCATGATTGCATCAGCTGGTGAAAACGTAGGTAACTCAATTACTGCACCATCTCCTAAACCACCAACCGATTCTAATATTTCTGGAAGGTAATAATTCGTTATCGGGTCCATAATAGCTAATAGAATAAAAACGAGCGGTACCCATATCCACTTTTTATTACGCCAATTTTCCAAAACTTCTTTTTTAAAAAGTACTTTCATCATATATTGTTCACCGCCTTCATAAACATCTCTTCTAGTGTAGCTTGCTCAAGTTTAAATGCCAATAAAGGCCACTTTTCATCCACGGCTTGTTGCAATATTTCTTGTCTTGCTGTTTCTATATTATTAGCAATCACTTGTACGGTGTCTTTTTCTAGTAATGTGCTTTTAACATGATGAAGAGCTGCCACTTTCTTTTGATAAAATGCTTGATTTTCCGAGAATTGTAACGTTATTTTTGTCGTTTGATATTTTTGACGTAAGTCCTTCATTTTTCCTGATTCAATCATTTCTCCCTTACGTAATAAAATTAATTCATCACTAATTTCATCCGCATCACTTAAAATATGGGTGGAGAATAATACGGTCATTTCTGTTTTTAGCTGATCCAGTAACGTAAGCACTTCTCTACGTCCGATCGGATCAAGGGATGATACAGGTTCGTCGAGCATGAGTAGCTTCGGTTGATGGATAATTGCTTGGGCAATGCCGAGACGTTGCTTCATACCACCTGAATAATTGCCAATTCGTTTGTTTTTTGCTTCAGCAATCCCTGTTATATCAAGTAGTTCCGCACTTCTTTTACGTGATGCGGTCTTGGTTAGACCACCCAGCTGTCCGCTATAGACGAGAAATTCACTTCCTGTCATCCATGAATAAAATACAGGATGCTGTGGTAAGTAACCAATAAGCGTTCGCCTATCGATACTTTTATGCTTGTCAAAAATGATTTCCCCAGACGTAGGTTGTAAGAGACCAGCAATCATTTGCAGTGTCGTCGTTTTTCCGGCACCATTTGGACCAATTAATGCAATACATTGATGTGGAGTGAATTGGTATGCCAAATCTTGTACCGCATATGTGTTGTTAAACTGCTTTGATAAATGAGAAATAGTTAAAATCGTCATTTATTGGTGTCTCCTTCCGAATAGAAAATATAAAATAGGACCAATCATATTAAGAAAAATGATGATAATGAGCCATAACCATTTAGGACCATTTGTATTTTTGACTTTTGCCCAATCAATGAGTGCAACAATCACTAATATAAGTTGAATAATGATAATCGGTGCTAGGATAGCCCAGTTAATAGAATGTAAGATATCTTCCATTACCCATCTCTCCTTTAACGAGTTAGCAAAATAATACTGAGCGTAAGCAGTGAAAATGCGAATAGTATTCCCCAAGATTTAGGGTTTGCCCAATTAAACGCCCAACCAATTCCAAAACGTTTTTCTAAAAAAATCGACGGATCCTGTTTATTAACATAAAATACGCCTAGCTTCCAATAGCGGTCATTGTCACGATCAATGATTTTATCGTTTCCCTCATCCGCTATTTTTACCCTACTACCACCTTGACCAGTAGAAAAGGCTAAATAGATAACGCCAACTAACAGAAGCCCATGAATAATGACAGATGTGACAGTAAATACATGGTTACCTTTAGGGAGAAGCAAAATAAATTGTGCTACAGAGAGCCATATCGTGAGCAATATACTGCTAGCGATCATATACAGTGACCACCGTCTCCGAAAAATGACATTTTGTTGTAAAGATCTATCTGGATTTTCCGAACTAATTTGTTGCTTTACCTTTCCAATGAGAATATTGACTGCGAAGAATAAACCTATTAGAAATAGCTGGGTTAACGGTAAAGCGAATACGGATAAATAAGATTTGGATACAAAATTTGTCGCTTCACCAAGAAAATCAAAGTTAGTCGGCAATTGATCTGGAAATTGGTCATACCATATATATGTTAGTGTGGTGGTGATTAGGAAAATTAGAAATGGTATGATAAACCATTTATTAGAGAACTTTAGTTGCTGCGTACGAAACTTTGTGTGAACCATTACTTTTTCTGTTTTATCGTCCCACCATGTAGCGGCTTTTTTCCGTTGCTTCATTATCCTGTGAAAATAAAGATAAATAAAGAATTCAATGATCATATAGCCAAAAATGAGAAAGGTGAGAAATACGCCTCCTCTTTTATCTTCCATGATCGATTCGGGCGAAACTAATACAATTCCAAACACAACGATGCTTACAACTACTGTAAGTAAAGCGTATTTTCTTCGTAATTGTTTCATTTCTGAGGTTGCATATATTTCTTCAGGGATGGACACACCAAAGCTTTCTGTTTTCCTAGTCAAATAAGGTATGAAAATGAAAAAAAGTGCTAGTGGAATAAATGTGATAGCTAAACTAAAAGTGTTCATAGCTGGTCGCCTCCTTTCATAAGGTTATCGAAAATACGTTCGCAAATTTCCGAAAATTCTTCCTGCTTTAAATCACGGCAAATGCTCTCAGCTATGAGTGGTCGTAAATTCTTTTCTAACGCCATTTTGTAAGCTTCTGTCGCCTTTGGGATGCCGTCTGGATGAATCATAACTCCTTTCTGGCGATGAATTTGTAAAAACCCTTCCTGTTTTAATTGTTGGTAGGCTTTATTAACAGTATGTAAGTTAATGCCGATATCAGCAGCTAGTGATCGAACAGATGGTAAAGCATCACCTGGAAGTAGCTCTTTCTTTGCAATTCCTTCAATAATTTGTCTCATCAATTGTAAGTAAATGGGATCTTCGGATTCAAAATCTAGTTCAATAAACACACTATATAAACTCCTTTTTTTGTTCTATCTGTTATACTTATAATATAACAAATAGATAAAAATAGCAATGTTTGTTTTATTTTTCTTGAAAATTTGCTTAACAGTAACTATGTAAAATGGATAGCACTTTATGCCTTTTACAATAATAAAAAAACTATCTTGCCTGGTGAACGCCCTTTTTTATCGTAAAAAAAGAGTCGGAATAAAGTAATCTTTATTCCGACTCCATGTGCGAGTTATAATTGCTTATATTGTTGAATGATAGCTCCTAGCAATTCGTGTATAGAATGTTGCTTTTTAGGAGTGAGTTGTTTTAATTGAAATAATCTTTCTTTAATTTCTGGAAATGTCATTACATATTCCATTATTTCTACAGCCTCATCGTCAAATGATTGATCAGAAGTTTGAAAGACGTGCTTTAGTTCAGCAATCACATTTTCATGAAATGTGTTATTGCCTGCTAAATAGTCAATGGATACATGAAAAAGATCTGAAAGTTTCATTAGCGAAGAAATATCTGGGGTAACATGGCTGTTTTCCCATTTGGCTATGACAGAGCGTGAAAGCTGAAGCTTATCTGCTAATTGCTGCTGAGTCCAACCTTGTTGCTCTCGTAAACGTTTGATGTTGTATGCAATTTGTATGTTCATGGACTATCACACTCAATTGGTTAAAATTAGAAAAGATTCTATAGTAATTTCCATCCTACCATGATTCTTAAAAGAAAATGGGAAATCATTGTTCTTATTTTGAACATATTGTAAAATGTTCCTATAAAGAATAAAGAGGAGGAAACGCATGATCTGCTGTCTAAAGATTTATCACCCAACAGTTACGACTTTAACCAAATGTAAGATGTTACGATTTATGTTTAAAGATTATCCACTTCAAATTGAAGTGATATCAAAAAATGCTGTACTTATATATGTATGGGATGTACCAAAAAAGGAGGTTTGGCAAGCTTTTATTAACTTTGAAAGTACGAATGTAATTACTGGATATGGATTTAGTGAGGAAAAAGCGGAAGCAAGACTGATAGCAGAAGCAATGGTAATTAAGTTGTTATCCATGCGAAACAAGAGACAAAAGCATCCACTTGTTTTTTAAAATTGATGAAGGTTTCAATACATCTAATAAATAAACTGGCAGCTTAAGGTATTATATTGCAAAACTGCCAGTTCATTTTTTCATAACTTTGCTATCCCGCACAGATTTATTTGTGGTGAAGATGGTGTAGTGCTTCCTGCAGATAAGGGAAAGAGAACGTAAATGAATGATCTAGTGCTTTTTGGGGGATAACGTACTGACCTTTAGTTATTAAGCCCGCCATTTCGCCAAGTGCCGTGTACATAAATATGGAAGGAACAGGAAGCCAATAGGGTCGATTTAACACTTTTGCTAATATCTGCATAAATGTTTTGTTTTGCTTTGGGTGTGGTGCAGTTACATTTACAGGTCCAGATATAGCTTTATTTTCGATACAAAAAACGATTAATTTCACAGCATCTTCAATATGAATCCATGATATCCATTGTTCCCCGGAGCCAATTTTGCCTCCTACACCTAGTTGGACAGGGAATCGCATCATTGGTAAAGCCCCACCGTTTCCTAGAACAACACCAAAACGAGTAAGTACTGTGCGAATATTGTATTTCTCAGCTTGTTTAGCGACGTTTTCCCATTTCGTTGTAACCTTTGCTAGAAAGTCATCACCAGGAGTAGTCGTGTTTTCGGAAAACATCAGGTCATTGGAAGTTCCGTAATATCCTACAGCAGAACCACTAATGAATACATCTGGCTTATTTGGCAATTTTTCCATAAATGCTAGTGTTTTTTCGGTTGTTTGAATTCTGCTGGATAAAATGGATTCTTTCTTTGTTTTTGTCCAATAACCAAATAAAGATTCACCAGCAAGGTTAATCACACTTTTAATAGGCGGCAATTGTTCATTAGGATAGTCATAACCAATGAAAGTTTGTTTATTTGTATCTGTATGTTCTTGGGGGGAGCGTGTCAACACATATACATGATAATCACGCTCACATAAATAGTCCGTTAATGCTTGGCCAATAAATCCAGTTCCTCCTGTTATTAGTACATTCATGTTTTCTCCTCCTTCATATTCAATATGTAAATCTTAAGTTAATGTCAGTTTCCCCAATATGTGCTATTCCATGTTTCTCATCGGCAGAGCGCATTCAAAGGTGCTATCATTTTGTGAATTTTATTTGCTCATAAGATGTAGCGGCAAGGGGTTTTGGGTCTAAGTTAGTATAAGTTTTCGTTATAAAGACTTGCAATCATGAAACGGCTACATTACATTTCAACTTATATCTAATTATAAACGATACAAAAAAGCTAGAGTAGCAAAAGGTGCTATCCACAAAGTACGGCGAAAAGATGATCTGTACTCGAAAATGTAACAATGCTACAGTGGAGAACGAAAATTTGTTAGCATGTAAAAAAAAGCCTTCCTTAATAAAATAGAATAACTTTTTCATTCCGCTCCATTTTGGTATGATGAAAAAAAGGAGAGAGAGTGGAATGTCAAAAATCACTCGTATTACAACACAGAAAAAAATGCATCAACGATATAATATTTTTTTGACTGATGATAATAAAGGGGAACGCTACGGTTTTAGTGTAGACGAATCTGTATTGATTCATTTTCAGTTACGAAAAGGCATGGAAATATCAGATTCCATGATGGACGCCATCAAAAGAAGTGATAGCATGTACCAATCTTATACCCTTGCTATTCGATATTTAAGCTTCCGCATGCGAACAAAAAAAGAAATAGAGGACTACTTAACAAAAAAAGAAGTAGATCAAGCTCATATAGTAAGCGTGATGGACAAGTTGGTAGAAGAGCAACTTCTTAATGATCATCAGTTTGCTGACATGTTTGTACGATCACGAATAAATACATCCACAAAAGGCCCGGCAATCATTAAGCAGGAATTGTTGAAAAAAGGAGTAGAGGAAAACATTGCAGATAATGCGTTAAAGCAATTCTCATATGCCATTCAATATGATAAAGTGAAAAAATTGGTGGAGAAAAAACAACAACAGAAAAAAACAGAGTCATATAAAAAGCGACTACAAAAAATGCAAACTTTTTTACAACAAAAAGGTTATGATAAAAGTGTAGTCCAAACAGTGGTGCAGGAACTTCCATCATCCATTGATAGGAATGCCGAATGGGATGCTATTATCCATCATGGAGAAAAATTAAAGAAAAAGCATGCAATGAAAAGAACAGGGTTTGAGTTGAGGCAGAAAATAACAGAAGGATTGTATAGAAAAGGTTTTTCTTTTGAACTTATTCAGCAGTATTTAGAAAGACATGTGGATGATAAAGAGTAATAGTGATAGGGCTGTTAGGTTTCTTTTCTGTTTGTTGATTGGTAAAATTAAAGAGGATTTAGTTTCTATCGCTGTAGGAAATAAGAATTTTCCTAAGATAAACATGTAATAAAAATGCAAATGGGGAGAAGGATGGGAAACAAAAATGAACAATAATTATCGCTATAGTGACTATTCTATTGAGCAATTGCGTCAGGAAATAGGCAGGTTAAAGGAAAAAGCGCAAAAAGCAGAACAGCTAGGAAATATTTCTGAGGTGGCAGTTAATGAGCGTAAAATGCAGGTTGCTTTAGCTTATACAATAAATCCAGATGACTTTACAGCAAATGAGACGTATGAATTTACAACAGATCCAGGATGGAACTTCAAGGTGGACTATATAAATGGTGTGTTTGCTTGGGGGCACAGAGTTAATCTATTAGGAGAGGTACTAGAAAAACAGGAAGCAATTCCGATATCTTTGTTAGGGAAACGTATAGAATAAATCCGTTGTTTTCAAGTTGTTATAGTTTTTTTAATCTACAGGTGGTGCAGGGCTTGCCTTATGTGCATGCTAATGGTATGATATAAAGTCTAAAATTGCCTAACCAAAGAAAACAGCAGGGGTTAGCCTGCTGTTTTACATCGGAAGAAAAGAAAGTGTAGAATTTGATTTAACGGAATAGCCACGTCCGGCTCCAGCGCCCAGCAACTAGGCGACTTCACGAAATTGCCTTACGATAAGTCATCATCGGTTCGTTCCTCACCGTGATTCCTAAAACTTTAGTTGATTCGTTCCACTCGCTACGTTGCTAACCGGGCGCTTGCGCCTTTGTTCTTTAAATGGGACTTTCTTCTACATAAAGTTTATGCTGAAGTTTCTTTTCTGAAAAGATCCATCCTGTGTAAGAACTTGTAATGTGCATCGAATCATCTATTTGCACAACGGCAACAAATGGATAATGCCCCTTGGAGCGATAGCGTAAGTCGATAAATCGCACTTCCGTATAATCTTTATATTCGTTAATTTCCCATCGGTATACGGGAGAAAATGAAAGGAACGCAGCAATATTTTTATCAGTCTTGGCCACTTTCATCAGCTCTGTATCTGGGAGCGGTACTCTTGTGAACTCATCAATAATTTCAATGTGATTGTTATCAACGACACCAACATAGAACCTATCCTTTGTCGTTATAGCGACACGCCAATAATTTTGTTTAATCGTTGGTGATGTAGCAATCTGCTCCACGTCGGAAAAATAGCTGTTGATTTTTTTTACGATGAATCGTTTATCCATGTAACGTTTGATGTAATAAAGTACAATAACGCTATAGATAACAGCCCATATAAATGCAGGGTTTGCTCCCAACGCCCAAGCAGCAATGCCGGCAATATGCAAGAAAAATATATATGGATCGAACGTATTAATAAAACCATAAGCTACCCATCGATTAGAGAAGGGCCGATATGCTTGTGTTCCATAGGCATTAAAAATATCCACTAACACATGGATTATTACGGCTATAGCAGTCCATAGCCAAATATGAAAGAAACTCTTTTCTGGTATAAACAAATGGATCATACTTGCAATTAAAATTCCCCACATAAGAACTGCTGGAATAGAATGTGTAATTCCACGATGATGGCGTATATAGGTAGCATTATTTTTTAATTTTAAAACGGTATCAAAATCTGGTGCATGGGAACCTACAATTGTTCCTACTAGAACAGCATTGAATAAAGCTGGGTCATTGCTTATAACAGGATCAATTGTAGCTAATCCCCCAAGCGCAACTCCCATTACAATATGGGTACCAGTATCCATAATGTTTTTTCCTCCTTAAGCTGCGTTTATAGTTGTATATTCCTACTGCAGTAATAGGTATGTTCAAAAGCTTACGTATGTTTTTGCGAACTCTGAACACGCACTATAAAGGACAGGAAATATTTAATGATGTTTTTATTGTACCATATAGGAAGTGATTTTATGAATGATGAAAAACTACAATCTATTGACATTTTAACATTTCGACGTGATTTACTAAGCTGGTATAAGGAAAATAAACGCGATTTACCTTGGCGCCAAGATCAGAATCCTTACCGAGTATGGGTCTCTGAAGTAATGCTACAACAAACAAAAGTAGATACGGTTATTCCGTATTTTAATCGTTTTATGGCTAAATTCCCAACTGTAGAAGCATTAGCACAAGCGGATGAGCAAGAAGTGTTAAAGGAATGGGAAGGGCTTGGCTATTACTCTAGAGCGCGAAATTTGCAAAATGCGGTGAAAGAGGTAGCAACGAAGTACAATGGAAGGGTGCCAGATGATGCAGAGGAACTAGGTGTATTAAAAGGGGTAGGTCCGTATACAAAGGGAGCGATTTTATCCATTGCTTATAATCAGCCAGAGCCAGCTGTAGATGGAAATGTCATGCGTGTTTTATCCCGAGTATTAAAAATTGAAAGTGATATTACGCAACAACGGACGAAAAAACTATTTGAAGCCTATGTACGCAAGCTCATTGATCCACAAGACCCCTCATCGTTTAATCAAGCTGTCATGGAATTAGGGGCTTTAATATGTACACCTAAATCTCCAGCTTGTTTATTATGTCCGGTTCAAGCGCATTGCCAAGCTTTTGTTGCAGGTATGGAAGAACAGTTGCCCGTAAAAAAGAAAGCAAAAAAACAAAAGAATATTGCTTATGTTGTGTTGTTAGCAGTTGATGACCAAGATAATTATGTAATTGAAAAGCGAAAAGAAGATGGTTTGTTAGCTAATTTGTGGCAATTTCCTATGGTTCCTATAAAAGAAGTAGAGTGGGTTCATTTAGAAAATTGGGTTTATAATGAATATGGATTAGAAATAACGCTAGGGGAAAAACAAAGTAAGTTAAAGCATGTTTTTTCACATTTAATATGGCATTTAGAAGTATATGAAGCAAAATTAATTAAAAAATTAAGCAAAAGTAACAGGTTACAGTTAGTTAATAAACAGGATTTAACAAATTACCCTTTTCCTGTACCACATCAAAAAATTAGGAATAGTTTATATGAAAAGGAACAAAATATGTAACAGGAACACAAGGCAAATTGTTGCCTTGTGTTTTTTATACTATAGGAAAGCATAAATTTTTAGGACTTATAGTATAAGCAAAACGACGGCGTTCTATCGTTATAAAGATTTTGGCGATAGCCATCGTTTTTCTAAATGTTTTAATTTTTTCTCGCTTGCATCTCTTTATTAATTTCATGCAGGATGCTTAGTCCTTCTGGGTTTATATATGGCAAAAGCTGTGACAAAGCGTGTTGGAAATAATCTAATTCATTCTTATCCCAATCTTGTTTACTGATCATGGAAAGTTCTGTGAAATCACGTCTGTTTTCTTCCATAATTCACCCTCCAGTAAGTCCATAGCAATTTCTATTCTCTCTTAAACGTATTCAGTTATAGGATAAAGCTATTTAGAAAGCCAACTATAGCGCCTATAATAATCCCTCGTTCTTAATATGCGTATATAACAAAATTATATTCGTTTATGGAATAAATAACCAAAAAACCATTATTTTACTACAAAAATAATGGATAACTTCATGTGTTGTCGGACAAATTAATTATTGCGGAGGTGATATTGATGGCTAAAAAGCAACAACCAAACCAAACTTCTACTGGTACAAACATTCAAAAGGTTAAGCAACAGAATCAACAAGCCGCTCAAGGGCAAGGTCAGTACGGTACAGAATATGGTGCTGAACAAACAAATGCTCAAGAAGTAAGAAAGCAAAACCAAAAATCTCAACAAAACAAAAAGTAACGATTTATAGCCTCAATTATGCCAAGGACTATACCAAAAGCTGTGTTAGAGCTTTTGGTATAGTCCGATTTTTGTTTTGCTATAGGAAGTATAATTTTTTAGTATTTATAGTATAAGAAAAACTACAGCTTCTGCAATAAGACTTGGTGACGAGCAAAGTTTTCTAATTTGCATTCTTAGTAGGGTGGGTATATTTTTCAAATGGAAACAGGCAAGATGTTTGCATATTGAAAATGAATTACTTTATATTTCTCTCCATTACTATTATAATAATATGCATGATTCGTTATGGAGGTTTTTTGTAAAGGAAAGGGAGATTGAATGGTTGCTCCGATCCCAGGAACTAATATACAAATACAAAGTTATAAGCATAATGGACGGTTGCATCGTATATGGACAAACAGTCTTGTTTTAAAAGGGACAGAGACCGTTGTTATCGGAGCAAATGACCGAACAGAGGTAAAAGAAAGTGATGGTAGGTCATGGTTTACGAGAGAACCAGCTATTTGTTATTTTCATGCTGCGCATTGGTTTAACGTCATCGGTATGCTTCGAACAGACGGTATTTATTACTATTGTAATATCAGCTCTCCATTTCTATATGAGCATCGTGCAATTAAATATATTGATTATGACTTAGATGTAAAAGTTTATCCAGATATGACATATACTTTATTAGATGAAGACGAGTATGAACTACATCGACAACAAATGAAATACCCAAGTAAACTTGATTATATCTTACATCACCAATTGAATATTCTTGTAAGGTGGGTGAGACAAAGGTATGGTCCTTTTTCACCAGGGTTTGTCGATGAATGGTATGAGCGATACTTAACATATCGATAAAGCAAAAGGAGAACGAAAATAGAATGATTATACCTTGTTACAAATGAGTAGCAAGGCTTTTCTTTGCAATGTAGGAAAGTAAAAAGTCTATAGTATAAGAAAAACTACAGCTTTAGCCATAAGACCTGGCGAGCGACAAGCCAGGTGATTCTAGTGTTGGCTTAATGCTGCAATTGCATCGTGTATTTAAACGGACAACTGCTCTTACTTTATTTTTTCGTAAAGGACGTATTCGAAATGAATTCAATGAAGCAATATATGTATTTTGTAAAACCTTATAAATGGAAGATATTTTGGACGGTTATAGTCGGAATTGTAAAATTTGGCATTCCGTTATTAATGCCTTTAATCCTCAAATTTGTAATTGATAACATTATTGGTAATGAAGTACTGAGTCAAACGGAAAAGACAACCCAACTCATTTGGTTGATGGGAACTGCTTTTATCATTTTCTTTGTTTTACGACCACCTATTGAATATATTCGACAATATTTAGCTCAGTGGGTTGGAAATAAGGTGCTTTTTGATATTCGAGACCGTTTATTTGACCATTTACAGCATTTAAGTTTGAGATTCTATTCCAAAACAAAAACAGGCGAAATTATTTCCCGGGTAATACATGATGTCGAACAAACAAAAACGTTTGTCATTACAGGTCTAATGAATATTTGGTTGGACCTGATAACGATACTGATTGCTATCGGAATTATGTTGTCGATGGATATCGAATTAACCATTGTAGCTATTATTCTATTTCCTTTGTTTGGCTTTTCTATTAAATATTTTTATGGAAGACTGCGGCAACTCACTCGTAAACGCTCACAAGCGCTTGCAGAAGTTCAAGGACATTTACATGAACGCGTGCAAGGCATGCCGGTAACGAGAAGCTTTGCATTGGAAGATTATGAACAAGAACAATTCGCTAAAAGAAATAATAATTTTTTGAACAGAGCACTGGAGCATACAAATTGGAATGCTAAAACTTTTGCAGTAACGAATACAATTACAGATTTAGCACCTTTATTAGTAATCGCGTATGCGGGCTATCAAGTTATTCATGGTCATTTAACAATGGGAACAATGGTCGCTTTTGTCGGATATATGGAACGGGTGTATAGTCCGTTAAGAAGATTAATTAATTCTTCGACAACACTTGTGCAATCGATCGCTTCCATCGACCGCGTTTTTGAGTTAATGAATGAGAAATATGATATTACAGATCGACCTCATGCGGCGGAATTAGATAACCTACGTGGTGAAGTAACTTTTGAGGATGTTTATTTTCAATATGAGGATGAAGAACAGGCTGTGTTAAGGGATGTTTCCCTTCATGTGAAAGAAGGAGAAACCATTGCTCTTGTCGGTATGAGTGGCGGAGGAAAATCAACGTTTGTAAGTCTTATACCACGTTTTTATGATGCTACGAGTGGAGCAATAAAGGTAGATGGAATCGATGTTAGAGATGTGAAGGTGCGTTCACTACGAGATCAAATTGGAATGGTGCTGCAAGACAACACCCTGTTTAGCGAATCAATCGCAATGAATATTCGCATGGGAAACCCTCATGCTACGGATGAAGAAGTGGTGAAAGCAGCTAAAGCGGCAAATGCTCATGAATTTATTCAGCAGTTACCATATGGCTATGATACGCTTGTTGGTGAACGAGGTGTGAAATTATCAGGGGGACAGAAACAGCGAATTGCCATTGCACGTGTTTTCTTAAAGAATCCACCAATGCTTATATTTGATGAAGCAACATCCGCTCTTGATTTAGAAAGTGAGCATACGATTCAAGAGGCAATGGAAAAATTAGCTTCTAACCGAACAACGTTTATTGTTGCGCATCGATTAGCCACAATCACGCATGCGGATCGTATTGTCGTAATGGAAGATGGAAAAATTAAAGAAATTGGAACGCATTATGAACTGATGTATAAACAAGGAATATATTATAATTTGTACCAAGTGCAACACCTAGATACTACTGTTGAACAAGGTTAAGCAAAGAAGCATACGTGATAGCTTTAAAAAATTGGAAATTAGATGATGATTCGCACAATGCGTGTTATGAAGGTTATAGGAAAGTATAAGATTTTTTTTGTTCATAGTATAAGAAAACGGTATGAAAGTTTTACATGATCGGGGCGAGTAGATTACCGCCCCGTAGCTTTTGTTCCACTATAGGAAGTATAAAAATATGACGCTAAGCTCTGTTTTTCTAACAATTTTTACATGTTCACTTCCTTCTTAAAGTGAACATGCGAGTATATAAAGTCTAAATAGATTCTGGTTATCAAGACTTGTATTGCGCGTATTGAATGAAAGTTGTTTCATCTTCAATGACGCCACAAGCTGCACACTGGATTTTAAATTTAGGCCCTTTATACATGATATGAAAGGTTTCCACTTGATTTGTTTCATATGTCTCGACTATTTCTCCCGTTTGTGCATCCATCTTCATAGGGTTTGCTACTTGATCAATTTTGTTAAATCTCGTCTTATTTGTTTTGCAATTGGGACAACAATATGGCGCTTGCATTATGATCCTCCTTCTGTTCTTTTTCCTATTATTCTAATAGAGAGGTTATTTTATGCATACGTAAAAGGACTGCTTGTAACTTTACAAACAGTCCTTGCTTACTATATAGGGAACCATCAAGCTGTATAAATGAGATTCGTTTCGGTATCACGAGCGATAAGCTAACTTATCTTATGTGGCTTATTTCGTTTGCATGTGTTGAAATGTTTTCTCTACAGCCGCGATTGTTTCCTCAATATCTTTTTCCGTATGTGCAATGGTTAAGAACCAAGCTTCATATTTTGATGGGGCTAGGTTAATTCCTTGGCGAAGCATGAGACGGAAAAATGTTGCGAAGCTTTCTCCGTCACTAGCCTCAGCTTGCTCATAATTGGTAATCTCGCCATCACCAAAATATACGGTAAGGGCCCCACAAAGTCGATTGACCGAAATGGAAATACCGTATTTGTCAGCTTTCTCTATAATTCCCGCTTCCAGCTTTTCGCCAAGCTGATCTAGCTTTTCATAAAGCCCTTCTTCTTGTAGTACTTCTAGACATGCGATTCCAGCTGCCATGGAAGCTGGATTTCCAGCCATCGTTCCCGCTTGGTAAGCAGGGCCAAGCGGAGCTACTTGTTCCATGATCTGTTTTTTACCGCCATATGCACCAATTGGTAGACCGCCACCAATGATTTTACCCATTGCTGTCATATCAGGTTCAATACCATATATTTGCTGAGAGCTTCCATATGTAAAGCGAAAAGCAGTAATTACTTCGTCATAAATAACGAGGGCTCCAGCATTGTGTGTAAGGTCGTTGACAGCTTGGAGGAAACCTTCCTTAGGCTCTACAATCCCAAAATTTCCAACGATAGGTTCAACAAGCACAGCTGCTATTTGACCTTCCCAAATATCTAATGCGTGTTTCAACGCTTCCATGTTATTAAAAGGAACCGTAATAACATCTTGAGCTACGGATTCTGGGATACCTGCTGAATCAGGGGTACCGAGCGTTGCTGGGCCAGAGCCTGCTTCTACTAGGACCGAATCAAAATGTCCATGGTAACAGCCAGCAAACTTAATAATTTTTGTTCGATTGGTATAAGCTCTTGCAACACGAACAGTGGTCATCACGGCTTCTGTACCTGAGTTGACAAAACGCACTTTTTCCAATGAAGGAATGGCTTGCTTCAGCATTTTAGCAAACTGATTTTCTAATTTTGTTGGTGTACCATATAACACACCATTCGTAGCTGCGTGTGTAATCGCTTTGGCAATATGTGGGTGGGCATGCCCTGTAATAATTGGTCCGTAAGCCCCTAAATAATCAATATATTTATTACCGTCGACATCCCAAAAATAAGCTCCTTCTCCTTTTTCCATGTAAACGGGTGCGCCGCCTCCAACTGCTTTATAAGCACGTGATGGTGAATTAACACCTCCCACAATATGCTTTAATGCTTCCTGATGGAGTGCTTCTGATGTTGAAAAATTCATAATTATTTTCCTCCTAGGTTACATGAATCCATGTAATTGTATACCAATTACCTAAATATGCAATACGTATCTTGCAAACTTGTTGAAAACTGGAATCATGCCTTGCTTTTAAAACTTTGAAAACATGGTGTATTCACCTGAGCCCTTTAGCTCCTGTTGTAAAAAGTAAGTTAATCACCTATTTTATAGCTTATCAGATTAGAGTGCTGTTATAAAGCAGAAGAGCGTGCCGCTTTTTTAAGTCTAGAAAGGTAGAAATTACGAATAAAAATAAAATTGATAAAGTGCACAATAAAATAAAATGAAATAATATACATACTAGGTATGAGTACAGATGATGCAAGCATATTTTGTAATGCTTTATAGGCAAAAGCAGCATGAATAACGGCTACGAAAAATGGTAGAAAAAATAGAAAGGCAATTTGCCTCGTTGCGATTTTCTTCATTTCTTTATTTGTTAAGCCAATACGATAAAGGGAATAGTAATGAGCAATGTCCTTATCAATACCTTGATACATACGGAAATAAAGAATCGATCCAGCGGCTAGAAAAAATAGCACACTAATAAAAATCCCAAAAAAGAACAAATACGACATCGATTCATTGAAACTTGTATATAAGTCTGCTCTAGAGCCTGCATGGATAGTATCATTGGAAGCAGCGACTTCTGCTTGTTCTATTTTCTCGACGTAATGTACCCAATTAGGTATATTTGCCGTATAATAAAAAGCTTTTTCCCCGTGTTTTTGAAATTTGTCAAATGTAGCATCTGATACAACTAGTGCACTTCCACCTAATGTGGTAGCGTTCGTCGTATTTTTCCCCGGCTTTATTTTCAGTTCGATTTGCCCTTTTTCAGGAATAAATCGTAATTTTTTTGGTGGAGGTGGGATATATGGGCTAAACACAGCTTCCGTAAGTAATATGGCCTCATTATGTTGTAAAGCTTCTAGTTTTTTTTGTTGATTTACATCCATCATTTTATTGTAATCGGAGAAACCAAATACAATTACTTCCACATTGTCCCACTCAGATTTATTCGAGACAGACGACGTTTTTACAGCAGGGATGGCTAAGGATTGAAAGGGTATTTCTGATTCATGAAAAAAAGATTCCACTTCTTTTATAGTTTCATCCAATTCCGCTTTATTTTCTTCCCCTTCTGTAAGCAGAGAGTAATCATGCGGTACGAAACGTTCGCTTTCTTCTTCCGCTGCTTGGAATAGCCCGTACAATACTCCGGAAGATGTAAAAGCAACGGCGCTTAATATAGTTACCATAGAGAGTAACTTAGCGTTGTCTTTTAATTTATATGTTAAATCCGAAATAATTAATAAGTTTAATCGCTTGTAAAAAATGTTTTTTCTGCGTTGTAAAAAGCTAGTTAAAGCGATACTAAATTGCGTAAATAAAAAATATGTCCCTGGAATAATTAGTGCTAAAATAATAAACATTCGATACATCATAGATATAAGGTCAGAAGTGTATGCTAAATAATAGGAATAAGTAACAGCAGCTAACGCTAGTACGCTTATAATCCAAGAGAAACGCGGTTTTTTCCTTGGTGAATGAGCGCCACGAAATACTTCCATAACCGATTTTGTTCGCAATGTAAGTACAACAAGCAGCGAATTGATTTCAAACATAAAAAAGAACAGTATTACGGTGATAGCAATCGCCTTCCAGGACAAATAAAAGGAAAACACTTCCCCCGTTCCTAAAATGACAGAAAATATCATTAAGAAAAGCTTCGTGAATAGTGCTCCTACTAATATTCCTGCAACGATAGAAGTTAGACCAATAATTGTATTTTCCAAAATGAGCATTCGATTTAACTGAAATTTACTAATTCCTAACGTTGTTAAAATACCATATTCTTTCTTGCGTGATTTAATAAAGGCAGACGTTGAATATAGTACAAATAAAAAAGAAAACAGGTAAATAATGACTTCAGAAGCAACGATGCCCGTTTTTACGGCATCAATAAAGTCGTATGTTGCTATTTCAGGGTGGAAGATAACTACGGCATACATAAAAAAAACGATGACAGCAAACATACAACTTAGAAAATAACTTAAATATGCACGTGTATTACGTTTGACATTATTAAAAGTGAACTGTCTGAAGGTCATGGATGTTTCCTCCCAATAATGACTGCATGTTTAAGATTGCTTCAAAAAAAGTTTGCCGATTGTCACCTTGATGTATTTCGTTATACAACTTTCCATCTTTAATGAAAATGACTTTTTGGCAAAAACTTGCAGCAAACGGGTCATGCGTTACCATTAGTGTTGCTGTTTCATAATGCTTTTGCAAGTGACTTAGCGTATTCATTACTTGTAGTGACGCTTTAGAATCTAAATTACCAGTTGGTTCATCAGCAAATATAATGGAAGGATTATGAATAAGCGCTCTAGCGATGGCCGCTCGTTGCATTTGACCACCAGATACTTCCATAATGCGTTTGTCTAAAATATCTTCAATGCCTAATTGTTTAGAAATGATATGTAATTTTGGTGTCATCTCTTTCACTTTTACTTTATTTAATGTTAAAGGGAGCAAAATATTTTCTCTAATAGTTAATGTTTCCAATAAATTAAAGTCTTGAAAAACAAACCCCATTTCTTTTCTTCTAAATTTCGCCAATTTGTGATGAGAGAAAGAAGTGACATCTTCTCCATGAATAATAATTTTTCCCGAACTCGGTTTATCAATGGTCGACAGTAAGTTTAGCAAGGTCGTCTTGCCACTTCCTGAAGGTCCCATAATACCTATGAATTCTCCTTGCTGTACAGTAAGCGTAAATTGGTGCAAAGCTTCGTACGAAATTCCACGTTTGCTACCGTACGTTTTGGATAAATTTTCTGCTTGTAGTAACGGCATATGTGCACCTCCCTATTTGGTAGCGATTTTACACTATGTATAAAATGTTAGGTTATATAGGATAAGCCATGTTTTTTAATCATAGAAATATACTTTTGAATTCAATGTAAGGAATGGAAAGAGTATATAGTTTTTACTAAAAACGTATTTATAACCAAACCAATCTGATTCATCGTAATTCTATGATACAGGAGCGATATATCCTATTGATTTATCTTTCAAACAGCAATGGTTAAGCTTACAAGGTTGTAAGCCTAACGATGACTAAAATGGATGGACACGGTCGTTCCTTTTCCTTCTTCAGATGTAATGGTTAACTCATGGCCAAGTTCTGTACAAATTTGCTTAGATAAAAATAGTCCCATTCCTGTTGATTCTCTAAATTTTCTACCATTTTTCCCTGTGAAAAATGGATCAAAAACTCTGTTGATGTCTTCACGCGGAATTCCGTAGCCAGTATCGGTGATTTGCAATACCAGTTTATGATCGTCGGATAAACTTGTACAAAAATATATTTTGGCTACTTCGTCTTTCGAATATTTGATGGCATTGGAAACAGCTTGACTAATTACAAAACGGAGCCATTTAGAATCGGTTGTTACCACGTATTTTTCTTCAATGGTAAGTTCAGGATACACTTGGTTACGAATAAAGCTGGATTTAAATTCTTGAATAATATCTTTAACTAAATCTCTTAATACAATTTGTTGTACTTGAAAATCACGATCAAACTTTTGCAATCGAGATTGGTATAAGGCTAAATCTAATCCTTGTTGCATACGCTCTAATTCTTCGTGCATACTGTGCAAGAAATTTTGGGACAACTGTAATTTTTCTTTTTGCAAAGTTAGATGCATGACAGAAACAGGTGTCTTCATTTGATGCACCCATTGCTGAATGAAATGGAACTCCATTTGTTTTTGTTCTTTCAACTGCTCGATTTCTTCAGCGTAGCGGTTTGTTTGTGCATCATGTTGCTGCTTAATATTTAAAAGTAATTGTGTCGGTGGGTCTGGTAGCCACGTTGCATTATCTTTGTCATGATGGATTGTCACATAATAATCACGTAATCGGTAATAACGATAGGCGAGAAATAGGAGTAATCCAAATGTTAATAAAATAAATAAATAGATAATCAAATCCCAGTCCATTGGTACAGCTTTAATACCATAAAATAGCTGAACGATGAGAATGAAAACAATTAACTGCGTGTAAAAGAAAAGTATCGTTGGAATACTATCTTTGAGAAAATCTTTCATTATTGTTCACTCCACGTATCGATCATTTTGTATCCAGCACCACGAACGGTTTGAATACTTTGGTGCACACCAATATCTTCAAGCTTTTTACGTACACGCGTAATATTAACGGATAGCGTGTTGTCATCAACAAAATGCTCGTCATCCCATAGCATTTCCAATAAGAAGGTTCGTGATAATACATGATTTAAATTCTCCATAAATGCTTTAAGTAGAATAAATTCATTTTTTGTCAGTATAGCTTTATGACCGTTAAGGCTAACTTCCATTGCAGTTAAATGTAAGGATAAATCACGAATTTCTAACAAGTCTATAGGTGTACTTGAGGCGTATTCTCCATAGATTCTACGCATAATTCCTTTTATTTTTGCCTGAACCACATCAAAGTTAAATGGCTTGGTAATATAGTCATCTCCACCGTTTTCTATTGCCATCACTTGATCCATACCTGAATCACGTGCGGAAATAAAAATAATTGGACAATTAGATATACTGCGAATTTTTCGGCACCAATAAAACCCATCATAGCTAGGAAGATTAATATCAAGTAATATTAGATGTGGTTCAAAGGCTTGAAACTCTTCTACAATACGGTCGAATTCTTGAACAAGCTGTATGTCGTATTCGTATTTTTCGAGATAATCTTTTAATAAGTCAGCAATTTTTTTGTCATCTTCTATAAGATAAATTTTCTTCATTGGACTCACCTTCCTTTTCTACTTCATAGCTAAATCCACCAACAATCCTTCGCTATGCCACAAGTAAATTGTTAATGCTCAAACGAATTCATGTATTATAGGTCAAACAATTAATTGGTTCATAAAAACTAATACAATTAATTTTTAAGTTGCTATTACTATATAAAAGCTTACATCCTATTTTACTCTATCTCTTTTAGAATTTGAACTGTACTCTTTTTATAGGGGTATTTTATTAAAAAAATGGTTTTGAATTTCTATAGTTTATAGTATAAGGAGAACGATAGAAGTCGTCATCAATTGTTAGTGGCAAGCCACGTTTTATTAAAAGTATTGACAAACAAGTCTAATCCTTTGCATAAACTTATAATAATATGCAATTGGAGAGGGTGTGCTATGTTAGCGTGGTTACTAATCATTGCTGTCATTTTTGTTATGGGGAGGAGCTTCATTGATTTTATCCATGTAGGGAAAATGCAGACTTATATACGAAGAAGCGGTTTTTCTTTGGAACTCTTCTATATGCTATTGGTCATTTATGGGGTTGTTATCGTTGGATTCGGACTCATTTATTTTGTGCTGTCCATGCAAGATATGGTACTTGTAGAAAATGGAGAATTGAGACAAGTGAGTATACTTGATGCCCTTGGACAGGCTGTTTATTTTAGTGGAGTAACAATGCTAACAATCGGATACGGTGATATAACGCCTGTTGGTATTGGAAAAATTATCGCCCTCGTGCAGGCCTTAATTGGTTATATATTACCTACTGCTTTTGTGCTAAGATTGGTGCAATACCAAGATCAGAGCAGGAATCAGTGAATAAGTAGGCGAATATATGATATAGTAGAAACGCAACTATTGGATGGAGGGGTAACGATGACTGTACAAGTAGGAGAAAAAGTAGCGGATTTTTCTCTACCAAATCAAGCTGGAGAATTAGTTCGTTTATCTGATTATAAAGGAAAATATGTCGTTTTATATTTTTATCCAAAAGATATGACACCAGGCTGTACAACAGAAGCTTGTGATTTTAGAGATGCGCATGAGAGCTTTGAAGATCTTGATGCTGTGATTATTGGTATTAGTCCTGATCCAGTGTCATCACATCAAAAGTTTATTGATAAGCATGACCTGCCATTTTTGTTACTTGCTGATGAAGAAAAACAAGTGGCAGAACAATTTGGTGTTTGGAAACTAAAGAAAAACTTTGGCCGAGAATATTATGGTATAGAACGCTCCACGTTTATTATAGATAAAGAAGGCGTGTTACAGAAGGAATTCCGTAAAGTAAAAGTGAAGGGGCATGTAGAAGAGGCGCTGTCATTTATTCGCGAGCAATTGCAGTAAATATGTAACAAGTGGCCTCTCATAGAACTTTACTATCTTTATAACTAAAGGCAAACAAATGGAAGTGCTCTTAGCTCTCATGTGCACTTACTTTTAATCCGTCGTTTTAAGGGCAGATAGTCGATTTTGACTATCTGCTTTTTTATAGTCTAGGAAATTATAAAAATTTTGCAGCTGGATAAACTTACTAAGTTATTTAGCTACGTCCGACTCTGGCGCCCAGCAACTAGGCGACTTCACGAATCGCCCTATGATAAGTCATCATTGGTTCGTTCCAGTCGCTACGTTGCTAACTGGGCGCTTGCGTCTTTGTTCTTTACGGTATAGGGAAATTTTAAGTGTTTTTAACTTTTTTATTAAAGAATTAGGAATAAGCCTGATATTTTAACAAACAATTAAGAAAGGTAGCGATACATTCAATTTATTGTCATCATGGGTAATAAGCTAAGTCTTTATAACGAAAAAATTTAAATTTTCGTATCGGGAACAAGTTTTTAAAACGGTTATAAGACGATAAATTTTTAATAGCATACTAGGGAAAAAAGAACTCTTATTTCTATGTTAAAGTGTTAAATTCTTTTATAATTTAAAGCATAAAGGATGATAAAAACTGATAAATTAGGAGGGGAGGATACATATGCGAATATATACACGTTCTGGAGATAAAGGAAAAACATCGCTTATATATGGTGAGCGCGTGAATAAAAATGATCTTCGCGTTGAAGCGTATGGAACTTGTGACGAGGCAAATTCGATGATTGGTTTAGCTATTAGTTATTTGCAACAAGAGAGTACGTTTAAAGAAAAAGACTTTGTTATCGAAGAGCTTTCCCGTGTGCAAACATTGCTGTTTCATGTTGGTTCAGAGCTAGCTACACCATCAGGTAAAGAAGTCCCTTGGAAATTAACCGAGGAGCATATTCAAACATTGGAAAAGAAAATCGATGCTTGGGACAAGCAGTTAGAGCCGTTAAAAAATTTTATGTTGCCATCTGGAGTACCAGCCTCTTCGGCCTTGCATGTCGCTAGAACAGTTTCGCGAAGAGCAGAACGTCTAGCTGTAGGGATAGAAAACGTCAATCCATTAAGCCTTGCTTTTCTGAATCGCTTATCGGACTATTTATTTGTTGCAGCGAGATACATGAACCAACTGCTCGAAGTAGAAGAAAGAACCTTGCACATTACATGATTTTTGTAGCAAAATAAGCTAAGTTTTGAATAGCGAAAGCAGCCTTCTTGCTGATTAAGATAATACCTAGAAATGTATACTTTTGTACAAGGAATTTCTTTGTACTATAGGAAAGTATAAAGTTTTAAGGTTTATAATAATAAGAAAAACTACAGCTGCTTCTATAATAATTTGGTAAGCCAAGTTTTTCTAATATGAGAATGTAGGTAAACGTAACACGTTTGTATGCATGTAACTAGTCTGTGCGGGTTAAAATAACTATAATATGATTACTTGTTAATAGAAATTGCATGCAAACAATTATTTTAAGGGGCTATCATTGACAGAATGCGGTTGTAGGGCTTAAACTATTTATAAAGATTATAATTTAAGAATAGAATTATTTTTGTATAAACTACTGAAAGTGAGGTGGATGAGGGTGTCTGAAAACAGATTGCAAGAGGCTATAAGTACATTAAAAGCATCAGGCGTCCGTATCACTCCACAACGACATGCGGTTCTTGAGTACTTACTCAATTCGATGGTTCATCCTACAGCTGATGATATTTATAAAGCTCTTGAGGGTAAGTTTCCTAATATGAGTGTTGCAACGGTTTACAATAATTTACGTGTATTGCGTGAAGTAGGCCTCGTTAGAGAATTAACATATGGCGACTCTTCAAGCAGGTTTGATTGTAATACTTCAGATCATTACCATATTATTTGTAACTCATGTGGAAAAATTGTTGACTTTCATTATCCTTCGTTGGATGAAGTCGAGGCATTAGCTGAGCAGGTAACGGGATTTAAAGTCAGTCATCACCGCATGGAATTGTATGGTGAATGTGAAGAATGCCAAAAAGCAGAAAAAAACAAACAGAAAAGTGGATAATCTATGTAAAAAAGTCTCGATTGCATTTTGCAATCGAGACTTTTTTGCACTATAGGAAACGACATTGTTTATTTCACTATAAATGTGGCATTAAGCCAAGTTTTTCTAGACATTAATTTTGTTGCAATGTGTGTGTGTTTGTGTTCCGAATATAAATGTGCTGTAAGACTCACTCACTTCTAGAGAAGTCTTAACTGTGAGATATGATTATTCAAACCAATAACCATCCAAATAGTGCTGACGTCCACATTAGAATGGTTATTTTTTTATAGAACCTTCCTCTTTTTTCACTGTTTTCCAATAGCGCCTTGTATTATATTTTTCATCGAATTCTTTACCTTCTAATTCTTTATCCAGTGTCAATGGTTGTTTACAATGCATACAGGCGTCAACGCGACCAAGCATCTTTGTTGGTTTTTCGCAGCTTGGACAAATAATCGGCACTGCTTTTAGCGATAAGGTCCCTATCCAAAGGTAAACTACACAACTTAAGACGACCATTATAACCCCTAGTATGAAGAATGTAACCATAAGCCACGGAATTTTTTTGGTTAGTATGCCACCATACATAAGAAGAATTCCAGCAAATATAAGAATCAATGCAAAGGATCTAATTTTGTTTATTTTGCTTGAATATACGATTTGAGCCATGATGTCCCCCCCTTAACCCCTTCATAAGTAGTATAGCATAAATTATGAAAAAGATTTGATAATTCCATTGCCTATAACCTAGTATGAGCTGAAAAAGTCATACCCCCTCGCCGGACTCTTTCGTGTTCCATTATTAAGAAAAAAAACTACTTAAACAAATAAGACTAGGAAAGAATTTGACTAATAAAAAGAGGGAATCGAACCTTTTACAGCGAATGTAATATAATACGACAATTTATGCAAGTAAATGTACATATAAATGACATTCTATGTCGATTTAAGTTCATATCTGCAAACAAATGGAGGAAAAGTAATGGAACAATACTTGCGATCAATTTATCAACATCATGCTAGCAATTCCGATGTATTAGGGATTTTAATATTGGAAAAAACGAAGCCAGATAGCCCAATAACGGATAATTTTGATGTCATTTTACTTATCATTGTTCAAGAAGCTGAAAAAGCTTGGAATGTGAAACACTATGAATTTGCGGATAAAACGTGTGCACTTCATATAGTAACGGAAGAACTATTAATGGAATGGATTGATACGAGCGGTTACCGGAATGCAGTGGAATGGATAATTTATGGTAGAATCATTTTTGATCGAAATGAATTTTTTAATAATTTAAAAGCTACGTTGCAAAGCTTTCCAGATGACAAACGGGATTTACGGAAAATCATGGAGTTTGGTAAGCTTATAAAAAGCTATAATGAAGCCAAAGAGTTATTTGAAGCTGGAGAATATATGGATACGAATAGTAAAATTTTATATTCACTTCATTATTTGGCTAGATTGGCTGTTATTGAAAAAGGGTATTATCCGGAAGTAACTGTTTGGAGTCAGGTAAAACAAATTGATATTGAAATTTATAAACTATACGAAGAATTTATAGAAAGTAAAGAAGAACTGAAGAAGAGAGTACAGTTAATGTTAATCGCTATGGATTATGTCATTAAAGCAAGAGCGAATATGGCTGTAAAGCATTTGTTAGACATGATGCACACAAAAAACGAATGGTATTATGGTGAATTAAAAGCTTTGCCTAAGATTCAGCCTTATTCTCTAGACTTATCAGCGATTATAACGTACCTTGTTGATAAAAATATGCTAATAACTGCTACAGAGCAAACAAAAGGCGAAGGAGTGTATCATAGAAAATATATGGTAAGTAAATAGTGGAACGATTTTTTATACTATAGTAAGTAAATCATAAAAGCTTAAAGGTTTATAGCATAAAAAAACTAGAGCTTCCGCTATTTCAGGTGGCTATTTTGGGGGTGATGAGCAGGAGACTCATTATGGTTGTGTTCAACACGCCCCTTTCTATTTTGCTTATTTGCAATGAAATGAAGTATAGATTAAGACCAGCTTTTATACGTATTAAATGTGTTGCACTAGTGATGTAAGGAAATGAACTCTGATTATAATTAAACTCTAAGACGTTTTCACATGAAAAGTCACTTCGAAAAAGAAAGGGTTAAAGATTACTACTCTATTTTAAAGAAAGAGAACTGCTTATCAGAGCTTCAAATTTCCTGAGCAATATTTAAATTTTCATAGTATAAGAGAAAGGATTGTTTTAGCAGAAAGATTCAGCGACAATTTAAGTTTTTAATGTATTATTTTGCTATAAGATGCTTTTTTAGCGAAAAAATATAAATAATGATTGACTTTAAATATAACACGTGGTACAGTTATAAACGTCGCAAAAATTGCGTTGGAAATTAGCGGTAACATTGTTCGAAAAAACTTATTGACATATCTTATAGAAATGTGTTAAGTTAATTAAGTCGCCATTTTGAATAATTAAGTCACAAAAAACTTTCGAAAAAAGTTGTTGACAAGATTTATGGAAAATGGTAAACTTAAGAAGTTGCGTCAAAAAAGACGAACTAACAAATTTGCTCTTTGAAAACTGAACAAAACAACCAGTATGTCAAGGAAAAACAAACCCTGTTTTTCTTAAGAAATAAACTGAGAGAAATCTCAGAAGAAGCTAAGAATGATGAAGAACAGTGTTCATCATCACAAACTTTTATGGAGAGTTTGATCTTGGCTCAGGACGAACGCTGGCGGCGTGCCTAATACATGCAAGTCGAGCGCGGGAAGCAAGCAGATCTCCTTCGGGAGTGACGCTTGTGG
>NZ_JABXHF010000107.1:0-9208 GCF_013393565.1 Virgibacillus sp. | reverse complement strand
TTGTATTATTCTTTTATTTGTCATAAATCAATAATACATGAGAGCAGACCCTTTGTGGTCTGTTTTTTTGTGTATACACAAAAAAGCTGTTACACAATCAATTACCTGATTGTGCAACAGCCCCTTTTTAGCATTCCATTAAATATTCTATGTTTATTAATCTTACTTTTTTACATTAGTTTTTCAAGTTTACTAATGATTACATGTTTAGGCGTTTGACCACTAATTCGTTCAATAGTTTTTCCGTCTTTTCTGATAATTAAAGTAGGATACTTAGGATCTATTTTCTCATCAATCTCATTCAAAGCTGTTTTTCTTGTGTTTACTTTGCTAAATTCGGTTGGGAAATTTGCTTTCACCTCAATGATAGCATCAAAATATTGATTTTCTACCGAATCATTCGTTTGGTGTGTATAAAAAAAGATATCATATTTTTTTGGTTGAAAGGAAATTACGTTAATAGTAGAAGCATTGAACGTTTTGCAGCCATTTACTAGTACACAAACAATTACTAAAAAAATAATTAGTTTTTTAATTGTTGGTCACCCACTTGTCATGTAATGTCGATAGCTTTAGTTTATCAAATTTAGATAGACTGAAGTTTTATGTCATGCAACTGTTATAAAGTTGATAATGTGCTGTTAGAGGTAGTAATATAAGATATCTAAAAGTAAAAAATGTTACATTACGATTTCCCTATAATAAAATGAAGTAAACGTAGTCCTTTTGCTGAAGTAATTCAATTAAGAAATAGAAATAGGAGAGAGAAAGGTAATATTAGAAGAAAAACTATTTAAGCGGTGTACAGGTATCTTTAAAGGTAAGATGAATATAAACCTTTAACCTAACAAATAAGGTGTTGAAACGCTCCTATTTCAAGAATGGGAAGATATATGAAGACTAAGTTGGAGATAGCGGTGCCTAAATATTTTCATTATGATGAAAGCCACAGTTTTGTGTCCTATTATTGTAGAAAAAGCTAGAGCATGAGCTCTAGCTTTTTCTTTTCGTTGCTAAGTTATGGTCTTTGGCTTCTTGCCGGAAGGACTTGACAAGAGAAATGATCACTAAAATCATTATAATGGCAAAAGGAAACGCTGCGATTATCGAGGCTGTTTGTAAAGCATTCAAGCCACCTTGCCATAACAATACAGCTGCAGCACTTGATTGAATAATACCCCATATAAACTTAACTGAATTGGCTGGATCTAAACTTCCGCCAGTAGTTTGCATTCCAAGAACAAATGTAGCAGAGTCGGCAGAAGTAATAAAGAAAGTACAAATTAATAAGATAGCAAGAATGGATATAAAGGTACCAATAGGAAAATGTTCCAACACAGCAAATAATGCTGTCTCTTCACCAAACTCATTAATACTCTGCATGATATTTGCACCTTGAGTCGTTTCTAAATGAATAGAAGATCCTCCGAATACTGAAAACCATAGAGCACCGAAAATGGTAGGTACGAGCAGTACGCCTAAGACAAACTCTCTTATAGTTCTACCTCGAGAAACTCTTGCTATAAAAGTACCTACAAATGGTGCCCAAGCAATCCACCAAGCCCAATAAAAGAATGTCCAGTTATTTAGCCACGTAGAATTCTCCTCATTGAAAGGGGTCATACGTAAGCTCATGCTAGGTAGGTTTTGTACATAACTACCTAATGTTGTAGTAAAGTAATTCATTATAAAGTTGGTTGGACCTAAGACTAATACGAACAACATTAGTAATACTGCTAAAGCAAGATTAGCATTACTTAAATACTTAATTCCTCTATTTAGCCCTGTCATGGCTGAAGTCATATATAATACGGTCACAATCCCAATGATTATAAGTTGGAGGGTAATAGTTGATTCTAATCCGGTAACGTATGAGAGACCGCCGCTAATTTGAATAGCTCCTAAGCCAAGTGATGTAGAAACGCCAAATATAGTGGCGAAAACAACGATGAAATCAATCGATGTCCCCCATAAACCTTTAATTCGATCACCAAAGAGCGGTTCAAGAATGGCACTAACAACACCTGGTGCCTGTTTGCGGAATTTAAAATAGGCTAACGCTAAGGCGAGAGTCGCGTAAATAGCCCAGGGATGAATCCCCCAATGGAAGAAACTGTATTGCATCGCTGTTTTAGCTGCATCATTTGTTTCTTCAGCTCCAAATGGTGGATCATGAAAGTGGGATAAAGGTTCGGCAGCTCCCCAGAACACAAGACCAATCCCCATACCAGCGCTAAATAACATAGCAAACCATGTTAAATAGTTGTATTCCGGCTTGTCTCCAGGTCGGCCTAGTTTAATATTGCCATATTTTGAAAAAATGAGATAGATCGCAAAAATAACAAATGAAGTTGCACTCAATAAATAGAACCAACCAAACTCATCTACGAGAAATGTCTGAATTGTATTCGTGACATTGTCTAAGTTGGCATTTGGCAATACGTCTTCCGGAATGATTCCCCAAATAATGAAAAGTACTGCAGCAATTGCTGAAATATAGAATACTCGCGTTACTTTCTTCACAAAAATAATCCTTTCTATTTTTATTTTTTTGGAAAACTATGTAGACGTACTTATTGTATTAAAACATAAGCACAAAGATTGTTCAAATAACAAACCTTGCTATTTTACTATATCCTTCCTCTAATTAATCATACTTAAAAAAGCTCAAAACTTGTCATCATGCATTTTCTAGTTGCAGTTATATGAAAAAACAAAGAAAATAATTGATGCGTATTTGAATGATTTTTTATATTTAAATAATTCTTTCGATAATTATACGGAGTTCAAAATCGTTATTAAAGTGGGTAAAATGTTCGTTGTATTTTAATAAAGAACTCCTAAGACTTTCAATTTAATTGTAGGACGAAAGCTAGACAAGCCGGTAGTAGTGAATATTAGCAGCACTTAATTCCCTTTTTTTAGCTATAGGAAAGCATAAGATTTTTTTGATTTATATAAAAAAACGAAGAATTTCGTCATCGATAAGTCAAGTTTTTCTAAGAAGTCCTTTAGGTCATCATAAACAAGAAAAATGTAGATTTTTGTTGTCATTTATTTTCCAGCAATCTATAATAGAAGTTGACACTTTAACAGGAGCTCGGACAGGAGGAACTATATGAAGAAAGCTATACTAGTGGTTACTTTCATCTTCATTGGACTATTCATAGTCGCATGCGGTTCGAGTGATGAAAAATCGCAACCAGCACATGCAGATAAGGCTGAAGAAAATAAACAGGATCAACGTAAGGAAGAACAGAAGCCACAAAAAGAAGATAACCAAACAGAGAAAAGTGTGGTAAACGAAGCCCCTAACCCTAAGTATAAGGTTTCGGACAATGCTACGATAGTACCAATTGATGAGAATACCAATGAAAAAGTAGTTTTGTTAACAATTGATGACATACCAGATAAGCATGCGTTGGATATGGCTAAGACATTAAAAGAGCTAGAAGCCAATGCAATATTCTTTGTAAATGGACATTTTTTAGAAACAGAAGAACAAAAGGATATGCTAAAACAAATCCATGAGATGGGTTTTGTTATCGGAAACCATACATATAGCCACCCTAAGTTACCAGATTTGACTGAGCAGGAACAGACAGAAGAAATTGTTCGTGTGAATGATCAAATTGAAGAGGTTATTGGAGAACGCCCGAAATTCTTCCGTGCCCCTCATGGTATGAATAGTGTCCACTCCAGACAAGTGGCTAAAGAACAAGGAATGGTCGTTATGAACTGGACATATGGGTATGATTATTTCGCGCCATATCAAGATGCTACTAAACTGAAAAAAGCAATGGTAAGCGGAGAAGGTCCAGAAGCGGGGGTTGATTATTCCCTACTAAAACCGGGAGCCAATTTGCTAATGCATGATCGGGAATGGACAAATGAAGCATTAGCAGATATTGTTAAAGGATTAAGGGATAAAGGGTATGAGATGGTTGATCCTAAACAAATTCAAACGTTAAGTAAACAATAAGTAGTTATTTTAAATAGAAAGTCTCCACATCATTGTATTTCTGATTCATATTTATTTGAGTTAGAAGTATTTGTTCCTGTGGAGGCTTTTTACTGTTTCGATTAGGGTATATACCGCCATATATAAGACGAATGCAGCCCTTCTACAGCATTTCATTACGAAGAGAAATAAAGTGGAGCTATCAGTGTTCCATTTTTGATATACTTTGGTTTTTAAGTGCTAAATCTACGCTAATAACCTTATAAAAAGGTTCATATCTTTAACGAGGATAGGGAGAACAGAGGAATGCATTATCGTATAATACTGCTTCAAAATGGTAAAAGGCAATTATCGTCCATAATGTAAAAAAAGTGTTATACTAATTAGGCTTGATTTTTAAAATGTGACATATTATAATATGAATACGTTATCATTATGAAGAGGAGTTGGATTTAATGGGTACAATAGTTTGTCAAGATTGCCAAACAATTATTGAGCAATATGAAGAAGAAAAAGTAACAACTCTTTATGGTACTTGTCCAACGTGTCGTGAAAATAAATAAGCATAAGAACAAAGGCCTGTGAGCGCCCGTTTAGTAACGTAGCTAATGGAACGAATCTATTGAGATAAAGGAATCATGCCACTAAAACAGGGGTATGCTGACGTCGGGCGGCAAGCCCGTTTTTAGTCGTTCTTCCTCTTAGTGACAACTGATGATGACTTATCGTAGGAAGATTTCGTGAAGTCGCTAAATGCTGAGCGCCGGAAGTGACTATTCGATTGTTTCATTACTACAAGCACCATATTATAATAAAAAAGCTACCCTTGAGGTAGTTTTTTATTAATGGAATTATTATTACCATGTCTTTAAAATGAGATAGTAAAATAAAAAATGTTTAGTTAAGGAACTTGGAATAGGGTACATTTTCTTAAATCTTGTATGAAGATACTTGCATGCCCTCAATTTTTTTGATTAAACTGAAGGTGTGGGAATGAAATGAACGTGTATATGGAGGAAGTAATTTGAATTATCACTATCCAATTGACAATACATGGACAAAAGAAGAAATTATTTATGTTGTGCAGTTTTTCAGCTTAATTGAGCAGGCATATGAAAGAAAGGTTGAAAGGAAAGTTATAATAGCAGCTTACCGGAAGTTTAAACAAGTAGTTCCTAGTAAAAGTGAAGAAAAGAAGTTGTTTGCTACTTTTAAACAAGGTTCGGGATATTCTAGCTTTCATGTACTTAAATATGTAAAGATAACCGAAGACCATTTTATAAAAATGAAGTAGAAGAGAGAAGCATTTGTAGAGCTTCTCTCCTTTTTTAATATTCTTTACGTTGGACAATTAATAAATGATACTTATTTTGTATAATTAGTTTTGCTTTGTAGAGCCAGTTTATAAAAAGGTATCAATGGATGAACAGTAGATTTTAACTCCTCTATAAGGATATTTCCGTCATAAATGCGTTCATCATGTTTGGCAAAATGCTTCCCAATTAAAAATTCCGCTTTCTTCACATCTCTAAACCTTTCTACATCTTTTTTATCTAATTCTAATAGTGGTTTGGCATCTTTTTTAGTATGATCTAATGAATACATAAAACTTTGAGGAAGTTGTTTTAATTGGTCAAAATGGTTTAAATAGGTTTGTGCAATTTTTGATTTATGGTCTAACTCATAAATAAGCGCTAACCATACAAATACATGATCATCGAATACACCTACTTGAAAATGCGGGTGTTTTTTATATCCTCGTTTATTATCAGCTACAGCTAACCACGTATCTTGAGGGGGATTGACTGTTCTTCTAGCATGTTTAGCAATATGTAGAAACATTTCATTCCCAAGCTGTGCAGCTAAGAAATCTACTAGTTCATTGCCAATCTGTTGAAATTTTGGTTGGATTCTTGTTTGAATTGCTTCCATTCTTTCTCCGAGGCCTTCAATATAAAATGTATCAAAATCTGCTTTCTCAAATCCTTTAAAGGTCATCATCATCGTCCTCTCCTATAAAATATCGTTAATATCCCTGCTTTAAAGCATTAGAGGGACTTTAAATCGTGATAGTATATGCTGAATTTGTTTAGTTGCTGAGTTTGGGCTGTATATACATGAAAAATTATTTCTACATGTAGCAGTGTGCTTAAATACGGATAGGAATATCTGCTGATAAGGTTTGCCACTTATCATTTAAACAAGTTGCCTAAATGAAATAAGCTATGCCTATTTGATTATCATTATTTAATATGTAAAAGTACAAGTCAAGTTATTCACGTTATGTTGTATAGTAGCATTTTGTTTTAACGAGTACATCGTAGCCTGAGATATATTTCAAATTTAGGTTTAAATGAAAATAAATTTAAGAAACTGGATGTTACTTGTCGAACCAAATAGGAAAACCAATCATAAATATATTTAAAGTAAACTTTTGGAATAAAAAGTATTTAACGAAAGGATGTGAAAATGTGAAGTACGTATTAGGAACATTATATAAAGAAAAATCATTGGACAATTTGCAGGTCATTCGTATGGAAATTGATTATGAATTGTTAACACTTTATGACGCGATGAAAAAAGAAGATGCAATTGAAATAATAAAAAGCAAAGAACGGCTCATTTGCTTAAGAAAGCAATGGTTGGATTTAAAAGCATAATAATGTAGATGAGATTTTTATTGCAAGCTTATTGTTAATAATACATGTATCATAGTAAGATGTATATCATCTGTTGTATCCTATAAATAGCCTTCATTCGGAAATGGCCGATATGATATTAAATAAATAGGTGAGAAAAATTAAAACAATAAATTTTAACTAGTTCCCTTAATTAGCTAAACTTCATGACGGCGTATTTAAAATTTGGTACTATTATATGTAGAATTGAATGGAGGAGTATACAGATGAACAAAGCGCAGCGTGATATGATTTTTTCTCAAGCTACAAAGTGGATATACGAAGCAGGCGAGCAAATAAGGCAACAAATTCATAATCCATTAACTATTGATACAAAATCAAATGCGAATGATTTAGTAACTGAGATGGATCGTTCAACCGAAGCTTTTCTCGCAAACAACATTAAATCTACGTTTACTGATCATTTTATTTTAAGCGAAGAAGGATACGGTGATCAGCTAGATTCCATGAACGGTATCGTTTGGATTATTGATCCTATTGATGGCACGATGAATTTTGTCCATCAAAAAAGGAATTTTGCGATTTCAATCGGTATTTTTAATAATGGTATTGGAGAAATCGGACTTATTTATAACGTAATGGAAGATGTATTATATAGCGCAAAAAGAGGAGAAGGTGCTTATAAGAATAATAAGAAGCTTCCACAACTTCATCGTGATATCCTTTTCGAGGAAGCAATCGTTAGTATGAATCACTTTTGGCTATGTGAAAACCGTCTCGTTGACGAAAAATGGATGCAAAAGCTTGTAAAAGATGTGAGAGGGTCGAGGACTTACGGTTCGGCGGCATTGGAATTTGCATTTGTCGCAGAAGGTATTATCGATAGTTATTTAACATTGAGTCTGTCACCGTGGGATTATGCAGCGGGAATGGTCATTATTAGCGAAGTTGGAGGAGTAACAACTACTATAGATGGCGATACACTCGACATGCTTTCAAAAACATCTGTCGCTTCTGGAAATCCATTAATTCAAGAGAAAATTATAGCTAATTATATAAAAAAAGCAAGGAAGTGATTTGTCACTCCCTTGCTTTTTTTAAACGAATCCCAGTTCCCATCAACGTAAAACCTAATAATAAAAATAAAACCACCAACCAAGTATTACGATAAGCTATAGCAGCACCTACGCCGACAAACATGCCAATTACAAGTATTGCTAAAAGCAGCATCGGTATATTTAACTTCTTCATTCCCAATCCACCTCTTCTTCAACTTCTAGTATAAATGAATGAAGACGAGAATTCAAAATGTATTGCATTATTTGATAAGATTATAACTGGCGAAACATAATAGATTTTAGTATGATGGAATATGGAAATGAGATAGATAACAGGGGGATGGCTATGGAAGGAAGTTTTAGCTTTGTGTTCAATTTTATTTTAGAACAATTCGGTACAGATCATATGTTTTTGACGTTATACATTTTGAACTTAATTTTTAGTATTATTTCATTTAAACTTGGATTTGCAAGAAAGCTTACCCTTATAAAAACAATAATTGTATATATCATGCTTGCTTTGGGAGTTTATTTATTAACTATTTTTAGTATATTTCAACTTCCGATCACGGAAAGCTTAATCGTGATATCACTTGTATTAGCAATTTATCGTTTTCGTTTATATCAAGAAAGAAAAAATCGCTCGTAACTTATATTTTCATATTTCGTTTTAACTATGGAAATGAATTTGAAGCTCAAGAGGATGCGTTAAAAACCCAGAAGAAACTTAATCTTCTGGGTTTTTATATTCTAAAATTAAATAAATTCATCAACGGGTTTTTTTTCTGAATATAAGCGGAACTTACCTGTTGCATGTCTTGCCAACGTCTTTTTTTCAACTCTATCGTAGCACGTCTGACATAAGTGCATAAGGATTCTTTTATTTCTTAAGCGTTTTGCTTCAAAGCAATGATCATCAATGCTTTCAACTGAATCGCAAATGGTACATTTCACTTGCATATTTTCACCCCAATGTCAAAGAATAAATAGGACAAGTATATAATTTATTCAGCATGTTTTATGAAAGATTTGAGCTGCATACGTATTTTGTTTATGAATTAGTATATCACAATTTTATGTTTGGGCAAATTGTGAAAAGGGTAAGGATATATAAGAAGAAAAGAAAGGACGATTCGATGAAGAAAAAATATTTATACTCTGCTGGTGCCGCAGGAGTAATTGGAGCTACAGTTGCTGGGTACTTTCTAAAAAACAAAGATAAAAGAGATAACGTAAAAAGGAAAGTTAAAAATTATCAGAATAGTATCCGTTCTACTCTTGAAGAGGCGGGTGTACCAGATCAGTCAGAGGATAAAGGTTTGGAACAACTTGAAAATGCAAAAATGGTATCGGAAGGTTCGCAGTTTGGCGTTCAATATTACAATGAAAATAAAGAAGCTAATACAAGTGAGTACCAACAATAAAAGGGGCTGTTGCACAATCAGGTAATTGATTGTGTAACAGCTTTTTTGTGTATACACAAAAAAACAGACCACAAAGGGCCTGTTCTCATGTATTATTAATTTATGACCAATAAACAAATAACACAA
>NZ_JABXHF010000106.1:0-9275 GCF_013393565.1 Virgibacillus sp. | reverse complement strand
ATATAGAATACTATAACAACAAACGAATCAAGG
Organism: Virgibacillus sp.; assembly: GCF_013393565.1. NCBI lineage: Bacteria > Bacillati > Bacillota > Bacilli > Caryophanales > Bacillaceae > Virgibacillus > Virgibacillus sp. The sequence goes on along the minus strand of NZ_JABXHF010000106.1, from coordinate 9,242 downwards.
CAAAACTAAAAGGCCTGAGCCCGGTACAATACCGAATTCAGACTTTAATAGCTGCTTAGTAAAATTATCTGTCTAACTTTATGGGGTCACTTCAACACACTGGTGGTTTTGATTGGAAAAACAGGTGTATGATACTTATTTATTCTACGAACGCAGGATGCACATAGAACATTTTCTGTTTATCCCGGGGGATCTATGAAGGTGTAAACTGGAAAGTCTAAGTGGAGATGACAGCACCTAAATCCTTTTTTTCGTAAGATATCTTTAGATCATACCTTTTTGGGCTAATAAACAATCGGTTGGAGTGAAAGACCCCTACTGAATTGAAGAATCATTTTATAAAAAATTATTTTGTCAATAACCAATGGTTCTGTTAAGATAAATATGATATAGTTTACCTCTAACCTTTTCACTTGCGAAAAAATGCTTTATGATATACTTATATAAACTGTAATTGTTAATAATTTAAAACGCATTAAAGTTTATTGTATGTGGTTTAAGTACAGGTGAAAGGCTATCTAAGTGTTTTTATACTCGGAGTTTGTTAATTAAAACTAAGGGTTGGTAATTATTCAGTAGCTAATTAAATATATTTATTGTACATAGCTTAGTTTTATTTTCTAATAGCTATTTTAATTTTATAGTATAAGAGCTTCTGCCATTAATACTTCGAAATTAATCAAGTTTTTCTATAAATAGTTGAAAACCTCATTATTATAAAGGAGCATTATATGACGAGAACAGAGTGGTATCTTGAATACGAAATTCAAATTAACCGACCAGGCTTGCTTGGTGATATATCGTCTTTACTTGGGATGCTAAGAATTAATATTATTATGATTAATGGGGTCGAGGACGCAAAGCGTGGTATGTTACTTTTATCTAAATATGACGAAAATATAACACGACTCAAGTCAATTTTACAAACGATGGAAACCATTAAAGTAACCAAGTTAAGACAGCCAAAACTTAGAGATAAAATGGCTGTGCGCCATGGTAGATACATATATCGCGATGTAGATGATCATAAAACAATTCGTTTCATTCGCGATGACTTAGGCTTGCTTGTTGATTTTATGGCAGAATTGTATAAAAAAGATGGCCATAAATTAATAGGGATCCGTGGTATGCCAAGAGTAGGGAAAACAGAATCGGTAGTAGCTGCAAGTGTGTGTGCAAACAAACGTTGGTTATTTGTTTCCAGTACCTTATTAAGGCAAACAGTGCGGAGCAAGCTTATTGAAGGTGAGTACAATCCCGATAATGTTTATATTATTGATGGCATTGTATCCACTCGGCGTGCAAACGAGCAGCATTGGCAGTTGATTAGAGAAGTAATGCAGCTACCTGCTGTCAAAGTAGTAGAGCATCCAGATGCGTTTGTACAAATGACAGAATATAAAATAGAGGATTTTGATTACATTATTGAACTAAGAAGTCATGAAGAAGAAGAAATTACATATGAGCCTGTTGAATCAAGACAGTTCAGTCAAGAAAATGAATTTTCAATGTTTGATTTCTAAAATGGATGGTGTTGGAAATGCAAATCGGAGCAAGACTAAAAGAAGCAAGGGAAGCTCAGAATCTTTCTTTGGAAGAGCTACAAGAAATTACAAAAATTCAAAAGCGGTATTTACTAGCAATTGAAGAAGGGAACTTGCAAATTCTTCCGGGTAAATTTTATGCTAGAGCTTTTATGAAAGAATATGCAAATGCTGTTGGGTTGGACCCAAATGAACTGATGGAAGAATATAAAGAAGAAGTGCCGAAAACAGAGGAGCCTACAGAAGAACAATACTCACGTATACAACGCTCGCGTAAAAGTCAAGAAAAAAGTACATCTAATTTTTCCTTATTTCCTACAGTAATTGTTGGCTTACTTATTATTGGTATTATTGCGGTCGCTATTTTCTTTATTGCCCAAAACATGTCGGGAACAGAAAGTAAAGATCCTGTAAATCAGGATGATGGAAAAGGCAATGATATTGTGATTAAAGACGATAGTGATGGCGGTGAAGCTAATCAAAATACTGCAGATGAAGATCAAGATAATGAAGAACAAGATGGTAACGATGAAGATACGGAAGAAACAAATGAAAAAGCAAAAGAGCCTGAATTTACTGTTATAGAAGAAGGAACAGGTAATACACCAGAATCAACAGTTGCATTCTCTTATACAGGTGATGAAGTAAAAGCTACATTAGAAGCTTCAGACGATACTTGGCTTGGTGTGAAGGCTGATGAAGAAGATGTCCTCTTTGAGGAAAATATGTTTAATGCCGAGCAGTCACCACTTGAATTAGACCTTACTGGTAAAGAACGCGTATTCTTTAAAATTGGCAATGCATCTGTGCTAACCATAACAATAAATGGTAAAGAAATGGAGTATCCTGTTGATCCAAGTAACGTAAGACAAAATATTTGGGTGGAACTAAAACAAGAAGCTGAATAAATATCATCGACCCTTCCTTTCAACTTTTTGGGAAGGGTCAATCATTTTATACTAAACTATATTTTTTTAGGGTTGACAATAAGAAAAATGACGGCTTTTTTCGTCATAAAGATTTGGCGGAGCCAAGTTTTTCGAAGGAGGAATAGTAATGAACTTACCAAATAAGCTAACATTATCACGTATTTTTTTAATTCCTATTTTCATCATTCTTATGAGTGTTCCATTTCCATGGGGAAGCTGGCAAATAGGAGAAACAGCATTGCCAATATCTCATTTCATTTCTGCTTTATTGTTTATAATTGCAGCTGGAACGGATTGGGTGGATGGCTATTACGCAAGAAAATATAACCTTGTTACAAATTTAGGGAAGTTTCTTGATCCACTAGCAGACAAACTACTTGTTTCCGCTGCTTTCATTATTTTAGTAGAAATGGGAGTTGCCCCAGCATGGCTCGTTATTCTTATTATTAGTCGTGAGTTTGCAGTTACAGGACTTCGTCTTGTTGCTTCTGGGGAAGGTATAGTACTAGCAGCTGGTAATATGGGGAAAATAAAAACAGCAACGCAAATGGTCGCTATTGCTGTTTTGTTATTACATAATTTCCCGTTTTCATATATAGGCTTTCCTTTTGGGGAAATCATGCTATATATTAGTTTATTCTTTACAATATTATCTGGCATAGACTACTTTATTAAAAATTGGCATGTGATGAGGGATTCGAAATGAAAGAGGAATTACAAGCTGAAATAATTGCTGTTGGAACTGAACTTTTACTCGGGCAAATTGCAAACACAAACGCTCAATGGCTCTCTCTGCAGTTAGCTAACCAAGGTGTTAACACGTACCACCATATAGTTGTTGGAGACAACTTACAGCGTGTGCGTGAAACATTTCAAATAGCTCATAAACGTTCAGATATTGTTATTGTTACTGGTGGTCTGGGGCCAACAGAAGACGATTTAACAAGGGAAGCATTTCAGCAATTGAGTACTATACCTCTAGTAGAGCATGGACCATCCATGTGCAAAATACGAGCATATTTTGAAAAGCATCAGACAGTGATGACGCCAAATAATTCAAAACAAGCGAGAGTATTTGAAGGGGCAACAGTTTGGATGAATCCTGTAGGAATGGCTCCTGGGATGAAGCTAACATATGATGGTTGCACATGGTTTTTTCTCCCGGGTGTTCCAAAAGAAATGAAAGCTCTAGTAAGAGAATACATGATTCCATCCATACAAAAACTTCTGGGTAAAAAAGAGATCATTAAATCTGTTTTACTGAAATTTACTGGAATTGGTGAATCGAAGCTTGAACATGAACTACAGGATATTATTCACGAACAAACAAATCCTACAATTGCTCCTCTTGCTCAAGAAGAAGGTATTGTCATTCGATTAACAGCAAAAAGTGATTCGCTTCAAAAGGCAGATCAGCTGTTGCAAGAAACGAAAGCGAAAATCTTTTTACGCGTAGGGCAATATGCGTATGGTGAAGATCACGAAACATTAGAAGGGAAAGTTGTAGATTTGTTATTAGCGAAGCAATATACGCTTGCAGCTGCAGAAAGTTTGACTGGTGGAGCGTTTGCAGAAAAAATCACGACTGTCTCTGGTTCATCAAATGTTTTTCAAGGTGGCATGGTTACTTATACAATAATAGCAAAACAGAATACGTTAAATGTACCAGGAGAGATTTTAGAAACAAATGGAGCAGTCAGCGAAGATTGTGCTGAAGCGATGGCAAAGCAAGCAGCTACTAAATTTTCATCTACTATAGGAATATCTTTTACTGGTGTGGCTGGTCCTACTAAGATGGAAGGAAAGCAAGTTGGTACAGTCTATATTTCTATTTATAACGACAATGGTACATTTGTTACTAAGAAGTTCTTATTCCCAGGAGATAGGAATGCTATTCGAAGAAGAACAGTTCTTAAAGGTCTTGAGCTACTATATCAAATACTAAAATAACATTTTGCTGTAGAGTGGTTTGTTTTGTTTTTATAATTTCATAAAAGCCTATAATTTAATTTTGTAGTTGTTTTTCACTTTAATGATGAGAACGTTTATTCGTCTTTTTGCTTGGCAATTAAGCGAAAAGCATGTATGATGTTAGTAGATGATTAAAGGAGGGCGACGTTTTGAGTGATAAGAAACAAGCTTTAGATGCAGCGTTAAAACAAATAGAGAAGCAGTTTGGAAAAGGTTCCATTATGAAATTAGGGGAGCAAGCTGAACAAAGAATTGCAACGATACCTAGTGGTTCCTTAGCTTTAGATGTAGCACTTGGAATTGGTGGGTACCCAAGAGGGCGGGTTGTTGAAATATATGGACCAGAATCTTCTGGTAAAACGACCGTAGCTTTACACGCTATAGCAGAAGCGCAGCAACAGGGGGGGCAAGCAGCATTTATAGATGCAGAGCATGCACTTGATCCAACATATGCTCGTGCTTTAGGCGTGAATATTGAAGAGCTATTACTCTCGCAACCAGATACAGGAGAACAAGCGCTTGAGATAGCAGAAGCATTAGTAAGAAGTGGAGCTGTTGATATTATTTATGTTGATTCCTAAGCTTCACTCGTTCAGACAGCGGACATCTAAGATGAAATGGGGAATTGGCACTTTGGTCTTCAAGCTCGTTTGATGTCCCAAGCATTAAGAAAACTATCTGGTGCTATTAACAAATCGAAGACTACGGCTATTTTTATTAATCAAATTCGCGAAAAAGTGGGCGTTATGTTTGGTAATCCGGAAACGACTCCTGGAGGTCGTGCGCTGAAGTTTTACTCATCTGTACGTCTGGAAGTTCGCCGTGCTGAATCGTTGAAGCAAGGAAATGATATGGTAGGAAACAAGGCAAGAATTAAAGTTGTAAAAAACAAAGTTGCACCACCATTTAAACAAGCAGAAGTAGATATAATGTATGGAGAAGGTATTTCTAAAGAGGGTGAAATACTAGACATTGGTTCTAGCTTAGATATTGTTCAAAAAAGTGGTGCTTGGTACTCTTATAATGAAGAGAGGCTTGGTCAAGGACGTGAAAATGCCAAGCAGTTTTTGAAAGAGAACACAGATATGCAGGCGGAAATTCACGCATTAATTAGGCAGCATTATAATTTGGATGATCAACCAGAGGAAGAAGAAACAAAAGAATTTAATCAAGAAAGTTTAGATGTGTAATCTACTAACCACCTATTGCTAAATGCAAGAGGTGGTTTTAATTTTTTTATTTTCCTATGAAAGGAGGGTAGCATAAACACAAAGAGAACATTTTAATGCTACGACAAAGGTTCTATTTAACCAATTCTCAAACGCCTTGACATTATTTAGAACATCTATTACATAGAGATATGTACACGTCCTCAAGACAATAATAATCGCAATAGCTAGTTGGATGTTTTATAGCATTATTTACCAACATATTGTATGAAGTTGTGACGTTTCCTTGACATTCTCTCCATACACAATTAAAATTAAATTTGTATAAATTTATCATCTATATGATATATTATATGGTTATTTAACGCATTGAAACTTTTACATGCCGACAATAATTGATGTACAACTTTATAGCAAGAGGAGGTGAAATCATGGACAGTCTAATGCTCATCTCCATTTTGCTTGTAATCCTAATCGTCGGTATTGTTGTTGGTTATCTGATTCGTAAGTCTATTGCTGAAGCAAAAATTTCGAGTGCCGAAACGCTAGCTAAACAAATCGTTGATGAAGCACATCGGAATGCAGAAGCTTCAAAGAAAGAAGCCCTTCTTGAAGCGAAGGATGAAAATCATAAACTTCGGCAGCAAACAGAAGATGAACTTCGAGAGAGACGAAACGAAGTACAAAAACAAGAAAATCGTCTGATGCATAAAGAAGAAAATTTGGACAAGAAAAGTGAATCGTTAGATCAGCGAGAACTTAATTTAGAAAAAAGAGAACAGTCGTTAGCAGACAAACAACAACAAATTGAAGAAATGGAAAGCAAAGTGGAAGCTATGATACAAGAGCAGCAAACTGAGCTTGAACGCATTTCAGGGTATACAACAGACCAGGCTAGACAAATTATTTTAGAGCGTGTAGAACAAGAAGTTGCTCATGAATCTGCTCTAATTATTAAAGAGGCAGAAAATCGTGCGAAAGAAGAAGCAGATAAAAAAGCTAAAAGCATCCTATCGTTAGCTCTGCAGCGTTGTGCTGCTGACCACGTTGCTGAAACGACAGTATCCGTTGTCAACCTTCCTAATGACGAGATGAAAGGGCGCATCATTGGACGAGAAGGAAGAAATATAAGAACATTAGAAACGTTAACAGGAATTGACTTGATTATTGATGATACTCCAGAAGCAGTTATACTATCAGGATTTGACCCTATACGAAGAGAAACAGCTCGTTTGGCCTTAGAAAAACTCGTTCAGGACGGACGTATCCACCCAGCTCGCATTGAAGAGATGGTGGATAAAGCAAGGCGTGATGTGGATAATCATATTCGAGAAATTGGTGAAGAGACAACGTTTGAAGTGGGAGTGCACGGCTTACATCCAGACTTAATTAAAATTCTTGGGCGTTTGAAATATCGGACAAGCTATGGACAAAATGTGTTAAAACATTCCACGGAAGTAGCTTATCTAGCTGGTTTGCTTGCTGCTGAACTTGGTGAAGATGAAATGTTGGCAAGAAGAGCTGGACTGCTTCATGATATAGGGAAAGCCATTGATCATGAGGTAGAAGGAAGTCACGTGGAAATTGGTAAAGAACTTGCTTTGAAGTACAAAGAGCATGAAGTTGTTATCAATTCTATTGCTTCACACCATGGCGATGAAGAACCTACTTCCATTATTTCAGTGCTTGTAGCTGCTGCTGACGCATTATCTGCGGCTAGACCTGGAGCAAGAAGCGAGACGTTGGAAAATTATATTAAACGTTTAGAAAAACTGGAAGAAATTTCGGAGTCGTTTGTTGGTGTAGAAAAATCATTTGCCATTCAAGCTGGAAGAGAGATTCGAATTATGGTAAAACCAGATGAAATTGACGACGTAGAATCCGTTCGAATTGCAAGAGATATTCGTAAGAAAATTGAAGGCGAACTGGACTACCCTGGACACATTAAAGTTACAGTAATTAGAGAAACTCGAGCAGTGGAATATGCTAAATAAAAAGTGGTCTTCGGACTGCTTTTTATTTTTGACATTCATTAATGGATATGAAAAACTAATGATATGAAAATAGATAGGATGAGACAAGCATGAAAATATTATTTATTGGCGATGTTGTTGGTTCTCCTGGCAGAGACATGGTCCAATATTATTTGCCAAGATTGAAAGAAAAGTATCGACCTAGCCTTACGATAGTTAATGGTGAAAATGCTGCTGCAGGTAAAGGGATTACAGAAAAAATTTATAAGCAGCTACTAGGATGGGGCGCGCAAGTAGTTACAATGGGAAATCATACATGGGATAAAAAGGAAATCTATGATTTCATTGATAACGCAAACAAAATGATTCGACCAGCAAATTTTCCAACTAATAATCCAGGTAAAGGGATCGTATATGTAAATATTAATGGCATTGAAGTTGCTGTAATTAGTTTGCAAGGAAGAACTTTTTTGCCACCAATACGTGACCCTTTTTCCATAGCAGATGGATTAATAAAAGAAGCAAAACAACGTACAAACATTATATTTGTTGACTTTCATGGAGAAGCAACAAGTGAGAAACAAGCATTTGGATGGTATGTGGATGGACGAGTGAGCGCTGTTGTTGGCACACATACGCATACACAAACGGCCGATGAGCGTATTTTACCAAATGGTACAGCGTATCTGTCAGATGTTGGCATGACAGGGCCTTACGATGGTATTTTGGGAATGGAAAGAGAAGCTGTTATTCAACGCTTTTTAACATCTATGCCAGTTCGTTTTGAAGTACCAAAACAGGGCAGAGCGCAATTAAATGGCTGTGTTGTAACTATTGATACGAAAACAGGAAAAGCCCATAAAATCGAGCGTATTCTAATCAATGAAGATCATCCATTTATGTAAGGTTAGTATGTCGCATTTTTTATAAATAAAACGGATTGAAATAGGGCATAAGAGTATTGGTTTATTTCTATTCACGCTAGAATTATGAGGATAAACTGTAATTGAAGAAATGTTAAAGATAGATTATTTGAATGTTAAGAATTATTAATGCATAATAAGGGTAATAAGCTAACATCTCCAAGAATATAGTATAAGTAGAACTAGAATAGTTTAAATGAAGGAGGTACTAGTGGTGGAAGTATTAAAAGTGTCAGCAAAATCAAATCCAAATTCAGTAGCAGGTGCACTTGCGAATGTGTTAAGAGAACGTGGCTCAGCGGAGATTCAGGCTATTGGAGCTGGTGCATTAAACCAGGCTGTTAAGGCGGTAGCGATTGCTAGAGGATTTGTTGCACCAAGTGGGGTTGATCTTATTTGTATTCCGGCTTTTACAGATATTTTAATTGATGAAGAAGAGCGTACAGCAATTAAATTAATTGTAGAGCCCAGATAATTTTTTATATGAGATATGTTTAATTAAGTGTTGCGTACTTACGCAACACTATTTTTATTACAAAAATTCGTAGCCATTCAGAAAATGCGGCTCTATACTAAATGTTGGGGTTTCCACACAATTTGCGCATAAAAATATACACGCAAACATCCAATTCTTTTATACTTGAATTGACTAGAAACAAGAAAAGATTGGAGTTGCGTGCAAATGAATTTTACCATAAAAATGCCTGGTCTTGAAGATGTATGGATTACAAAA
>NZ_JABXHF010000018.1:0-58125 GCF_013393565.1 Virgibacillus sp. | reverse complement strand
GTATTCCTTGAATACCATTTTTATGGTATGATTGTCCATGAAAGACTCCTTATAATTTGGGATTTGGACAGGACTACCATACCCTAATTATAAGGTTTTTTTATGCGTTTTTGTATTGATAATTCCTGTTATTCTTAGTATTGACACAAGTTGTTTTTTCTTGACTACTTTATAAAAAGTTTATGCAACGCTAGTGGAAACGAAGAAGAAAAAATAGGTTGTGGATAACTGTGTTTTGTGATATTCTATTAAGTTAGTGACGATAAAAAAACGCACTTCATATAGATATTCATGTATAGGTTGGAGGTGATTAGCAATGGAAACAGAAACAATTACAGCTATATCAACACCAATAGGTGAAGGGGCAATTGCAATTGTTCGTTTAAGCGGCCCTGAGGCTATTTCCATCACAGCTAATGTTTTTAAAGGAAAAAATTTAGGTGATGTGGCTTCACATACAATACAGTACGGGAAAATAATCGATCCTGAGACAAAAGAGGTTGCCGAGGAAGTTATGGTTTCAGTTATGCGAGCACCAAAAACGTTTACCCGTGAAGATGTTGTAGAAATTAATTGTCACGGGGGAATGGTTGCGGTTAACCGTGTATTGGAAATTATTTTAAGCCAAGGAGCTAGACTAGCTGAGCCTGGTGAATTCACGAAACGTGCTTTTTTACATGGGAGAATTGATTTATCGCAAGCAGAAGCAGTGATGGATCTTATTCGAGCGAAAACAGATAAAGCCATGTCCGTTGCATTAAAGCAGATGGATGGCCGCTTATCTGCGCTTATTCGTCGTTTACGCCAAGATTTGTTGGAAACAGTGGCACATGTAGAGGTTAACATTGATTATCCAGAATATGATGACGTCGAAGAAATGTCCCATGATATGATGCGCACGAAATCAAAAGAGGTGTATAAAGAAGTTGTTGAGCTTCTACAAGTGGCGAAACAAGGCAAGATTTTACGAGAAGGTTTAGCAACAGCGATTATAGGACGACCAAATGTTGGCAAGTCGTCACTAATGAATACACTTGTTCAAGAGAATAAAGCAATTGTTACAGAAGTTCCAGGAACCACTCGCGATATTATTGAAGAATATGTTAGTGTAAGAGGGGTTCCTTTACGGTTAGTAGATACCGCTGGGATTCGTGAAACAGAAGACATTGTTGAAAAAATTGGCGTAGAACGATCTCGTCAAGTACTAAAAGAATCAGATTTAATTTTATTTGTACTAAACTATAATGACGTGTTATCAGAAGAAGATGAAAAGTTATTTAAAGCAATAGAAGGCTTAGATTATATCGTTATTATTAATAAAACGGATTTAGAGCAAAAGTTAGATTTAGACCGTGTCTATGAATTGGCTGGCGGAAAACCAATTGTTATTACTTCCTTGGTACAAGAAGAAGGGGTAAATGATTTAGAAGAAGCCATTGCAAAAACTTTTTTCGCTGGTGATATAGATACGGGCGACCTCACATATGTTTCGAACGTCCGTCATATTCAACTGTTGAAACAAGCCAAACAAGCTTTAGAAGATGCGATGGAAGGCCTAGAACTTGGACTACCGTTAGATGTCGTACAAATAGATGTAACAAGAACGTGGGAATTACTAGGTGAAATCATCGGGGATACTGCAAGTGACAGCCTTATTGATCAGCTTTTCTCACAATTTTGTCTCGGAAAATAAAGTTACTTTAATTTAGAAAGGATGAGACCAATGACTTATGATGCAGGACATTATGATGTAGTCGTGGTCGGTGCAGGTCATGCAGGTGTAGAGGCTGGGCTTGCGGCTGCTAAAATGGGAGCAAAAACATTAATGCTCACACTTAATTTAGATATGATCGCATTTATGCCATGTAATCCTTCTATTGGAGGACCAGCAAAAGGGATCGTTGTAAGGGAAATTGACGCACTAGGTGGTGTCATGGGTAAAGTGATTGATAAAACGCATATTCAAATGCGTTTGTTGAATACAGGAAAAGGGCCTGCCGTTCAAGCGCTTCGGGCGCAAGCGGATAAACCTATGTATATTAAGGAAATGAAAAATATTGTAGAAAATGAGAAAAATCTTACATTGCGCCAAGGAATGGTAGATCGTTTAGTAGTTGAAGATGGTGTCTGTAAGGGAGTTGTTACAGAAACCAATGCCTTCTATCGTGCAGAAACCGTCATTATTACGACAGGAACGTTTATGCGAGGGAAAGTGCTTATGGGAGATTTGGAATATGAAAGTGGCCCAAATAATCAACGACCAACGATTAAATTGTCCGAAAACCTAGAAGAACTAGGTTTTGAAATTACGCGGTTTAAAACAGGTACACCTCCACGTGTAAATAGCCATACGATTGATTATTCAAAAACAGAAATCCAACCGGGAGATGAGACACCCCGCAGTTTTTCATATGAAACAACAGAATATATTACAGATCAAATTCCATGCTGGTTAACGTATACGAATGAATTTACGCATGAAATTATCAATGAGAACCTCTCTCTTTCTGCTATGTATTCTGGAATGAAACGTGGAACAGGTCCGAGATATTGTCCGTCTATTGAGGATAAAATTGTCCGTTTTAACGACAAGCCTCGCCATCAAATTTTCTTAGAGCCAGAAGGAAGAGATACAGAAGAAGTGTATGTACAAGGGTTATCGACTTCTTTACCTGAATCGGTACAGCATGGCATGGTAAGAAGTGTAGAAGGGTTAGAGAATGCAGAAATTATGCGAGCTGGCTATGCGATTGAATATGATGCAATTGTGCCAACACAGCTATGGCCGACATTGGAAACAAAGAAAATCCCCGGTTTATTTACGGCGGGGCAAATTAATGGTACTTCTGGTTATGAAGAGGCAGCAGCTCAAGGGATTATGGCTGGTATTAATGCCGCTGCAAAAGTATGGGGGAGAGATCCAGTCATTTTAGATCGATCACAAGCTTATATTGGTGTGCTTATAGATGATTTAGTGACAAAAGGGACAAATGAACCGTATCGACTATTAACATCCCGTGCAGAGTATCGCTTACTATTAAGACATGACAATGCTGACTTTCGTATGACAGAGCTAGGCTATGAGCTAGGCTTAATTACGGAAGAGCGTTATGCAGCATTTAAGGAAAAATATCGCCTCGTAGAAGAAGAAAAGAAACGATTGCAAAAATTAATCATTAAGCCTACAGAGGAAGTAAATGCATTTTTAGAAACAGCTGGGGCATCAAAGATGAAGGAAGCTGTAAAAGCATATGATCTTTTAAAGCGACCAGAGCTGTCGTATGACTTATTAGCACCAATTATTCATGCGGATCCGTCACTTCCACATGATGTTACGGAACAAGTCGGTATTCAAATTAAATATGAGGGATATATTAAAAAGGCGAATGATCAAGTAGCACGCATGCTGAAAATGGAAGAAAAGAAAATACCAGAAGATATTGATTATGATGCAATTAGTGGTATAGCTACAGAAGCGAAAGAGAAGCTGAAAAAAGTCCGTCCACTCTCTGTCGGGCAAGCATCGCGTATTTCTGGAGTAAACCCAGCTGATATATCTATTTTAGTTGTTTATATGGAGCAAGGAAATATAGTACGTCTGGCTAATTAATGATAGTAAGCAGATTTAGCTTATAAGTAGCTAAGTCTGCTTTTATCTAAATAAGGAGTAGAACCATGAAACGAGAACAAATTTTTCAAGTATTAGAGGAAAAGGGAATAAAGTTAACCGCATATCAAAAGGAACAATTTTCCATTTATTACACAACATTAATGGAGTGGAACGAAAAAATTAACTTAACTGGTTTAACGGAGGAGGCCGATGTTTATTTAAAGCATTTTTATGATTCAATAAGTGCAGCGTTTTACTTTAATTTTAATCATGTGCAATCGATTTGTGATGTTGGTGCAGGAGCGGGTTTCCCTAGTATCCCGTTAAAAATTTGCTTTCCACATCTAGAAGTTACTATTGTTGATTCATTAAAAAAACGAATTGGTTTTTTAAATGAATTATCCACTGCTTTGTCGTTAGAAAAAGTTGCCTTTTATCATGACAGAGCCGAAAACATGGGCAAAAATGCAGCTTTTCGTGAAACTTTTGATGTAGTAACTGCAAGAGCGGTTGCACGTATGTCTGTATTAAGTGAACTTTGTTTGCCACTAACAAAAAAACAAGGGACTTTTTTGGCTATGAAAGGTGCAAAAGCAGGGGAGGAGATAGAATTAGCTAAGCCTGCGATTGAGGTTTTAGGTGGGGAATTAAAACAAATGTACACGTTTACTTTGCCTGAGGAAGAAAGTGAACGCTCCATTATTGAAATATATAAAGCAAGAAAAACACCTAAAAAATATCCACGAAAAGCTGGACTTCCAAATAAAGAGCCAATTGAATAGTGTGAAACACATGTCTAATGTTAGGATCTATCCCGGATAGAAGGTGCTGTAAGGATCCTACTGTATTAATTGAAAGAAAGCGTCGAAGTGGGGGATAACAGCATCTAATTTGCTCTAGCCATGAAGGGGATGAAAAACCCCGACTGATTAATGAGTATTTTTCCTATTATATATATGGTAAAATAAAGGCAATGTATGTGTTTGTGATTAAGTAATAATTTTGTATAGCGCTAGCAGTTTGCTGCTGCGTTTTTTCTTATACTGCTACTTTTATAGTTAGATAAGTAACTGTAACAGGAGTTCTATTTTAGGTTATATCTCTGTATCGTAAATTATCGAGAGAGTTTATATAGATTGAATATTCAATTTATTCATTTAGTAAGGTATATATCTTTTTCGCTTACTCTTTATCTATCTTCTATTTAAGATAGAGAGAAACAAGTTTCCCTTTATAAGCGCTTTTCCTGTGCTATAATATTTATAGTTATTCCATATAAAATGTTCCACGTGAAACATTTTATATTTTATACATAGATCATATTATAATAGTATATTAGAGGTGGTGTGGGATTATGGTGAAGCCCTTTAACCGTTTTTTTGGAATCGGTGATAAACCTGAACAGGAAAATGATTCCGATTCAGGTATAGATATTCACTCCAATGAAGTGATACAGATCCCTGTTAAAAATATAAAACCTAATCGTTATCAGCCTAGGTCAATTTTTAGTGAAGAAAAGATAAAAGAACTTGCTCAAACGATACAAACACATGGTATGATCCAACCAATTATCGTTAGGCAATTGGTTGAAAATGACCAGACAGAACAACACTATGAAATTATTGCTGGGGAAAGAAGATGGCGAGCAGTGGAGTCCTTAGGATGGGAACATATTTCTGCTATTGTCAAAGAAATGACGGATACAGAGACTGCTTCCGTTGCGCTTATAGAAAATTTACAACGTGAAGAACTAACGGTTATCGAAGAGGCAACAGCGTATGCGCAATTATTAGAGATTCATGATTTAACCCAAGAAGCACTTGCTCAACGATTAGGAAAAAACCAATCAACCATTGCAAATAAGTTACGATTACTTAAATTGCCTCAAGCAGTTCAGGAAGCATTGCTAGGAAAATATATCACAGAGAGGCATGCTCGAGCCCTCATTAAATTAAGTGATGAAGAGGAACAAATTAAATTATTACAAGAAATCATTGAAAAACATTTAAATGTAAAGCAAACAGAAGAAAAAATAGCAAAAATGAATGAGCGAAAAGAAAAAACGGCAAAAAGGAATACAGTTAAACGAAAAGGTTTTAATAAGGATATTCGTATTGCAATGAATACGATACGTCAATCCCTTAACATGGTTTCTGATACAGGTGTTGAAGTTGAGTCTGATGAACAAGATTTAGAAGATTATTACCAAATCACGATTAAAATTCCAAAGAAGAAATAATTCATTTATATATTTAAGTTTAATAATCACCATATCGTTTAAGAAAAGGATTATACTTATTGTACTATAGGAAAAGATAAGATCCTTTGATTTATAATATAAGAAAACTGGCTCCGCCATAAAAAAGGTGGTAAGCCAGTTTTTCTACAGGATACCCATCTGGTGGGTGTTTTCACTATTTACGTTTATCTTATAAGAAAAATGACGGTGTTTTTACGCCAATCCATGTATTTCTTAAGAATTATGTCTACTAAAATTACGAATCGCTAACAAAATTGAAATTAGTCAACTATTTAGAAGAAAAAATGATAAAATAGATAGTATATCGTTTTAGGTAGGTGTCAACATGGGAAAAATAATGTCCATCGCTAACCAGAAAGGTGGCGTAGGAAAAACAACATCATCTGTTAATTTAAGTGCTTGTTTAGCACATTTAGGAAATAAGGTTCTTCTTGTAGATGTTGACCCGCAAGGTAACGCTACAAGTGGAACAGGTGTAAATAAAGCAGATGTAAAACATTGTATTTATAATGTCCTTGTAGAAGAGTTACCTGCGGAAGAAGTATGTATTTCTACAACGATTGAAAATTTAGATATTATACCTGCTACTATCCAATTAGCTGGGGCAGAGATAGAGTTGGTGCCAACAATATCTAGAGAAATACGGCTTAAAAAATCATTAGAGAATCTGAAGCTAGACTATGATTACATTATCATTGATTGCCCTCCATCACTTGGGTTATTGACTTTAAATGCACTAACTGCTTCTGACTCCGTCATTATTCCAGTACAATGTGAGTATTATGCTTTGGAAGGACTAAGTCAGTTGCTAAACACCATTAGACTAGTACAAAAGCATCTTAATAAAACACTTATGATTGAAGGAGTGTTATTAACTATGCTTGATGCTAGAACCAATTTAGGCTTACAAGTTATTGAAGAAGTGAAAAAATATTTTCAAGACAAAGTCTATCAAACGATAATTCCACGTAATGTAAGATTAGGAGAAGCGCCAAGTCATGGTTTGCCAATTATTACTTATGATGCAAAGTCAAAAGGTGCAGAAGTATATCTTGAGTTAGCGAAGGAAGTGATGGCCAATGGCGAAAGGGTTAGGTAAAGGAATTAATGCTTTCTTTCCAGAGGTTGAGGAAAAACAAGATGATGTTATTGAGGAAATTGCTATTTCTGAGTGCCGTCCAAATCCATATCAGCCTCGAAAAACTTTTCACGCAGACGCTATTGATGAGTTAAAAGAATCTATTCTTGAGTACGGTATTATTCAGCCTTTGATTGTTCGAGCGAGCATTAAAGGCTATGAAATTGTCGTAGGAGAAAGAAGATATCGTGCAGCTAAAGAGGCAGGATTAGATAAGATACCAGTCATTATTAAAGAATTAACCGATGATAAAATGATGGAACTGGCATTATTGGAGAACTTGCAGCGAGAGGATTTAACTCCTATCGAAGAGGCTCATGCGTATGCTAACTTAATGAACGAATTAAACATCACACAGGAAGAATTATCTAAACGCTTAGGAAAAAGTAGATCACACATCGCTAATATGGTACGATTGCTTTCTTTGCCAGAGTCCGTTATTGCCTACATAAATAATGGAGAGCTTTCCATGGGACATGGGCGTGCTATACTGGGTCTGAAGGATAAAACAAAAGTTAAAGCCTTAGTACAAAAAATACGAAAAGAAAAATTGAATGTAAGGCAGGTAGAAAAATTGATCGTTCAATTGAACGAAAAGCCTGTAAAACAAAAAGAAAAACCAAAGAAAGATGTATTTATTCAAGAAAGAGAAACTTTTCTTAGAGAAAGGTTTGGAACTGCTGTAACCATTCAACGTGGCAAACGTAAAGGTAAAATTGAGATAGAATTTTATAACGATAACGATTTACAGCGTATTATTGATACGCTTGAAAATGAATGATTCCATGTTTTTAGAAGTTGATTTGTGACTTGGATAACAGTAGAAATAAGAACTTGGGAGACTGACAATATTGTCAGTCTTTCGTTTTACACTGTAAGAAAGTATGAAATTTCAGGGTTTATAGTATAAGAAAAACAACGGCTATTGTCTAAAGACTTTGGTGATAGCCGTTGTTTTTCTAAAATTTATTTGCTTTGCTGAAAGGCACTAGATAAGAGAAGACAGTTTTTTCGTAATCAATATGCATGAGCTATGATTAAATTTTCCTACAATCGTGTTTTCATATAAATGTAAGTTACATACAATTGTTTCACGTGAAACAGTGACATATTTAAATAGGGGAGGCGGACAAAATAGCATTATATGGTACCATTATAAATGGAGTTTTAATTATTATTGGCAGCTTACTAGGTTTAGTATTCACTAAAATTCCAGAGCGGTATAAAGAGACTATCATGCAAGGAATCGGTTTAGCTGTCTTATTAATTGGTTTGCAAATGGCTTTTGTTACGGAACAAATTATTGTGGTTTTACTAAGCTTACTAATGGGAGCTGTTATAGGAGAATGGCTTCGCTTAGAAGACCGTTTAAATCAATTAGGAAAATGGGTTGGCAATCAATTAGGTTCTAAAGAAGATGATACACGAGTTTCGCAAGGTTTTGTTACAGCCTCTTTAATATTTGTAATTGGTGCAATGGCCATTATTGGAGCATTAGATAGTGGTTTGCGGGGAGATCATGAAGTTTTAATAACAAAAGGCATACTAGATGGCTTTGTCTCCTTAGTATTGACGACAACGTTAGGATTTGGTGTTATATTATCAGTTATTCCTGTACTATTATATCAAGGTTCTATTGCTCTATTAGCTACACAAATAGAAGGTATCGTGCCTAAAGCATATTTGGATGGTTTCATCACTGAAGTAACAGGGGTAGGCGGCTTATTAATTATAGCAATTGGACTAAATCTATTAAATATTACATCTATAAGAATAGGAAATCTATTACCAGCTGTTATAATGGTAGGCTTCGTTTACTCTGTGTATCTACTATTTTTGTAACTATACATGTAGGGTAACATAGTTAGAAAAATTTGGCTTATACTCTCCTATAGCTGAAAAAACCTTGTTTTTCTAATACTATAAACCAAAAAATCTTATGATTTCCTATAGAGAACAAAAGGAATAGTGTGCATAACCTATCCCTTTTGTTCCATCTATAGTCCATATGTATAGGAGACGAGAGGGGAGCATCAATTGGAGGAAGAAAAAATTGTCCAATTAATGAATTTCTGACTTTTGCATTAGCTCGCTTGTCATGGGCTTCACAAAGAGAATGATTCTTATATGGTCGTTGAAACCACAGCTGGCATTCTTTTTCTATATGTTAAACGTTGATCTACTTCATCTAAAAGGTCGGCAATTAATTTGGCCATTGCCATAACAATCTGCAGTCTCGTATTTTGTAAAACAGCGTATTCCATAAATCCACTCACATTAACAACACCAGTAAGATGAGCATCTCCTATAGCAGGAAGCGGTTTATTTAATGCTGCACCAGGTTTAATAGGTCCTCTTCCTGCAATGATTTTTCCTACAGAATGTTGCTTTCCTAAACAAGCATCAATGGCTATAATAAAAGGATGTCGGTATGATGTCTCAATCTGATGTAGATAATCTGCTAAATTGACAGCATGAACGGGATTATCCAACGTGCCATAGATAGAGATATGCCTCGGTTTCTTCTCAGAAAACAAACTCCCAACAAGCGGTCCTAAAGCATCTCCTGTAGAACGGTCTGTCCCAATGGATACAACAACATATTCCCGTGGGGACTGAGGGAGAAGCGCTAAAAAACGATCTAGCATATTCAAATGGAATTCCGGATCTGTATAGTGCATACGGAATTGATCGTGATTATCCAATAATTTGTTTTTAAAAATCATAGCTTATCCTCCAAAGACATATTGGTATAGTATACGGATATTTTCCTGAATCTATACGTAGATGATTAAAATAAATGGAGGAAATGAGATGATACGAGCAGGGATGCAATGGATGTTTTTAATTATTGGTACAACGATTGGGGCAGGGTATGCTTCAGGAAGAGAATTATGGCAATTTTTTGGTCATGAAAGTGGACTAGCTATTATTTTATTTGCCTGTTTTTTTACTATTTGTTGTATAGGCATTATGAATGTGAGCTACACACGAAAGTCTACCCACTACTTACCAGTTTTACGAGACATTGTAGGTGTGAAATTAACAAAAGTGTATGACGTGATGATTTTTATTTATTTGTTTACAACTACTGTTATTATGATTGCTGGTAGTGGTGCAACATCGCAAGCGTTTAATTACCCTTACTGGTGGGGAATAAGTATAATAATTGTTGCGCTTATACTACTATTTTTAAAAGGAGTGAATGGCCTCCTATCTATCAACCAATTTATACTACCAATATTATTAACAGGGCTTGTGTTTGTACTATTATGGTTTACGATTGATCAAAAATTGGATCTTTTTTCACATTGGCATGAACAACGAAATTGGATGGCCGCATTTCCTTTTACGGCATTAAATATTCTTCCGCTAATTGCTGTCTTGGGAGCAATCGGACATAAAGTACAATCAAAACAAGAAATATGGATTGCTTCTATTGGCAGTGGGCTTACACTTGGAGTTATTTCGTTTATTTACAATAATAGTTTAATTCAAATTGCTGATGAAGTACTAGTATATGAGATTCCATTATTTGCTATTATGAAGAACTATCCATTACAAATGCTCGTTTTTATGAGTATATTATTATGGTTTGCTATTTTTACCACAGCTGCTTCAGGAATACTTGGCATTGTGAGCCGTATACAAGACTATGTCAAGCAACCATTATGGTTGATTGTTTGCTTGACCTTGGTTACAATGATTCCATTAACAGCTCTCGGTTTTTCAACCTTAATTCAATACTTATACCCCATTTACGGTATATTAAATTTATACGTATTAACGCGATTATTATTTCTTCCTTTTTGGGATAAACTGGAAAAAACAAAAATATAGATTTTGAGAAGGCAAGGGAGGCTTAGGATGAATTTAGCACAAAGCACAGTAGAAGAAAATGTAGAGAAAGAAGTAGATAATTTTCATAAACTGATGAATGATGCATGGGATTATTTAACAGGTGCCGATTTATGGTTTTCAGTTGGAAAAGGTATGTTGCAAATTATACTTATTCTCGTATTATCTCTGATGGTCATTCGTATTTCTCGGAAAGTAGTGGACCGGTTATTTAAGAAGCGGGATAAAGGCCCCCTTCGAATTACAGAGCGTCGGGAAAACACGTTAAAAAAATTAATTAAAAATGTGATTGCATATGTCGTTTATTTTATCGCACTCCTTATGATTTTAGATGGTGTGTTTGGTCTGGAAATAGGAGCATTAATCGCTGGTGCAGGTGTCGCTGGTTTAGCAATTGGTTTTGGTGCGCAAAATTTAGTCAGAGACATTATCTCAGGATTTTTCATTATTTTTGAAGACCAATTTTCCGTAGGCGATTATGTTGGTGTCGCAGGTATTGAAGGAACGGTGGAAGAAATCGGTTTAAGAACAACGAAAGTATTAAGCTGGACAGGTGAAATGCATATTTTACCAAATGGTAATGTCACCCAAGTCATCAATTATTCCGTTCATAATGGGTTGGCAATCGTGGATATTAATGTACCTTATGAAAGTAGTGTCGACGACGCAGAGCGCTTAATAAATGAAGTTGCCGTTACACTACCAGATAAATATGATTTTGTTGTAGGTACCCTAGATATTATTGGTGTACAAAATTTAGAAGCATCCCATTTTGTAATTCGTGTCATTGCAGAAACATTACCTGGTTTTCAATGGGCAGCAGAAAGAAATATTCGCCGTGATATGCAACATTACCTTTATCGCTCAGGAATTGAAATACCTTCTCCAAGAATCGTGATGTATTCTCGTGATCAGAAGCAAGAATTATTGGATTATAGCCAAAGGAAACAGTTTCATGATAGCTCGAATAATCGAACAGGATATCCGGATCTTGAATCGCATGGTGAACAGTCCCCACAAAGAGAAGGCGATGAATAAGCAGAATAATCATTAATAGAAAAAACTATGGGGAGGCACAGATTTTCTAATGTTGGGGATGATGCAATGAAAAAAGTAGTATACGATGATTATTACAAGGAAAATATTATTTTGGAAATCCATATCCAGCTCTCGTTTGTTTTTTCACAAATTATCAATCGAAAGGAACTGTACTTGATTTAGGTTGTGGGCAAGGAAGAGATTCATTACTGCTTGGAGAACTAGGATATAAAGTAGTTGGAGTGGATCATTCAACAGTTGGAATAAACCAAGTTAATAAAGAGGCTGAAAAAAGAAATATAGACGTTAAAGGAATAGTCGATAACGTATTTGACTTTCCGATTCCCGAGGATACAGATTTTGTATTGTTAGATTCCATGCTACACTTTTATAAAAATGTTATAAGAAAAGAGACCGCTTTTGTAAATAAAATACTATTTGAACTTAAAAAGGCGAAGTGTTTGTGAACTGTATGTTAAAAGGAGCTACACGTGAAAAGATTCTAAAGAAAATAATTACGGAGGCTCAACATGAATGCAATACACTATTCAATGTCTATACGGAATATCGTGAAGCCAATGCAGAATATCATCTGCTTATCGTTATAAAGAAGTAGAATTTAACTTATTTTTACACTATAGGCAAGTATGTAATTTTTTAATTTAAACTCTAAGAAAAAAAGGCTTTTGCCATAAGACTTGGGACAAGCCAAGTCTTTCTAACATGTTAAGGTTGAGATAGTTCATTTTACAATGATAAATAATGAAGGAGAACATGGCTATGGAAGGAAAACAATTTGCACTACATGATGTCGTACAAATGAAAAAGCCACATCCGTGCGGCGAAAACCGTTGGCGAATTATACGGATGGGAATGGATATCCGTATTAAATGTTTGGGCTGTGATCATAGTGTCATGATCCCACGTAAACAATTTGAGAAAAAAATGAAAAAAATACTGGAAAAAGCAGAAGAATAAGTACGAACATAAAGGGAAAAAGAAATTTTTTCATGTGTAAAGAAATAGCGATGATCGTATTAAAATGGTATAATTATGATTAAAGATAAAGAGAAAATGAAAATTAATAGGGTAAAGTGTAAAAGTAGGCAGCTATTTCTGTCTACTTTTACTTTTTGTTAGCTTGTCATTTGATTGGCTTGTATCTATAATGAAAAGGACAAACGTGTTCATATGAATGGAATCCTTAAGGAGTGAAATAGGCATGTCTTTAACAGCAGGAATTGTCGGTCTTCCAAACGTCGGTAAGTCGACGTTATTTAATGCAATTACCCAAGCTGGAGCAGAAGCAGCAAACTATCCGTTTGCGACTATAGATCCAAACGTAGGAATTGTAGAAGTACCAGACAAACGCTTAAATAAATTAACTGAATTAGTAAAACCAAAAAAGACAGTACCGACAACATTTGAGTTTACAGATATTGCAGGTATTGTAAAAGGCGCAAGTAAAGGGGAGGGATTAGGTAACCAGTTTTTATCTCATATTCGTCAAGTAGATGCTATTTGCCAAGTCGTCCGTTGCTTTGATGATGAGAATATTACGCATGTATCTGGAAAAGTCGATCCAGTTGAAGATATGGATATTATTAATTTGGAATTAATTCTTGCAGATTTGGAAACGGTGAACAAACGATTCCAACGTGTGGAGAAATTAGCTAGGCAAAAGGAAAAATCTGCTGTTGCAGAATTTGAAGTATTAAGTAAATTGAAGACAGGATTAGAAGAAGAACAACCAGTTAGAGCAATGGAGTTTAATGAAGAACAATGGAAAATTGTTAAAGGGCTACATTTGCTTACAAGTAAGCCAACGCTTTATGTAGCTAATGTAAGTGAAGAAGAAGTAGCAGATACAGATGCCAATGAGCATGTTCAAAAAGTAAAAGCATATGCAGAAAAAGAAAATGCAGAAGTGATTGTCGTTTGTGCAAAAATAGAAGAAGAGATTTCCGAATTAGATGAAGAAGAAAAAGCCATGTTCTTGGACGATTTAGGTATTACAGAATCGGGTCTGGACAAGCTGATTAAAGCCTCTTATCATTTATTAGGATTGGCGACATATTTTACAGCGGGAGAACAAGAAGTTCGTGCTTGGACGTTCCGTAAAGGGATGAAAGCACCGCAAGCTGCTGGAATCATTCATACTGATTTTGAACGTGGTTTTATCCGTGCTGAAACGGTGTCCTACGATGATTTAGTAGCAGCTGGATCTATGACAAAAGCGCGGGAAAATGGAAAGGTGCGGTTAGAAGGGAAAGATTACATCGTTCAAGATGGCGATGTTATCCACTTCCGATTTAATGTGTAAACGTAAAACAGGGTCTCTCGAAAAACTTGTCATTTGTAAGATGATTTGGTATAATACACTATCGTGAGTAATTAAATTTTATGAATTACTCCTTGCTCTCATGACGACATTATATACCGTCGAATATTGGGAGCCGCTAAGTCCAAAAGGAGGTGCTACGGATGAGAAAATACGAAATCATGTACATCATCCGCCCAGACATGGAAGAAGAAGCGCAGACAGCTTTAATAGAGCGTTTCAATGGTATTCTTACTGATAATGGTGCGGAGATTGAAAAAGTTGATGAAAAAGGCAAAAAACGCCTTGCTTATGAAATCAATGACTATCGTGATGGGTATTATGTAATCATTAACTTCAGCAGTGATGATCAAGCTATTAATGAGTTTGACCGTCTAGCAAAGTTTTCTGATGATATTATTCGTCATATTGTCGTTCGAGAAGATGATCAATAATAAGGAGTGGTTCGGATGTTAAATCGTGTCGTACTTGTCGGCAGGTTAACGAAGGATCCTGATTTACGTTACACCCCAAGTGGCGTAGCAGTTGCCAATTTCACACTTGCGGTAAACCGTCCATTTTCCAATCAACAGGGGAACCGTGAAGCAGATTTTATTAACTGTGTCGTTTGGCGTAGAGCAGCGGAAAACCTGGCGAATTATATGAATAAAGGTAGCATGGTTGGTGTGGATGGACGAGTGCAAACACGTCGATTTGAAGGCCAAGATGGAAAAACAGTATTTGTTACTGAAATAGTGGCAGAAAGTGTTCAATTTTTGGAAACAAAAGGTTCTTCTCAGGGCGGGGGACAAGGTGCATCAGGATTTCAACCAAACAGAAACCAAGGTCAATTCGAACCGCAATCCAACCCATATGAACAAAGTCAAAGTCAAAGTCAAAATCAAAATAACAAGGAAAATCCATTTCAAAATAATGGAGAACCTATTGAAATATCAGATGATGATTTACCATTTTAATTAAAAGGAGGTCATATTGATGGCAGCTCGTCGCGGTCGTGCAAAACGTCGTAAAGTGTGTTATTTTACAGCGAACGGAATTACACACATTGACTATAAAGATGTTGACTTGCTAAGACGTTTTATTTCTGAACGTGGAAAAATTCTTCCTCGTCGTGTAACTGGAACTTCTGCAAAATATCAACGTAAACTAACGAAAGCAATCAAACGTGCTCGTACAATGGCTTTATTGCCATATGTTGCTGAGTAATCATATAGAAGCCATCTTTTGCTACCTTGCAGAAGATGGTTTTTTTGCATTATAGGAATGTTTTTAAACCTTCATAAAAAAATGGTAGTAAAGTTCGCGTAGGAGTTTGAACTATTCTCCAAACCCATATGCTGCAAAAGTTTCTGTTGCCTTTTTAGAATTTATAAAATCGGTTAACACCTTCGCATCATGATGATTTGTACTATAGGAAGTAATTCCCGTTTCATAAACGATGGATGGATGGAGGTGCTCGTCAATTTCATAGATCACGTTTACGTCCTCGTTTTGAACCGTGTTGGAAGCATATACAACGCCAAGTGTTTGCGTATTCTCTCTCACCTTTTCCATAATATCTGCTATATCTTTAACATAGACAGTTTTATTTTTAATGGTGTCCCATATATTTACTTCATTTGATTGAAAAGCTTTTTGTGCATATTCACCAGCTGTTACATTCACGGGATCACCTAGAACGAGTTCTTTAAAAGGAGCCTGTTTTACATCACCTAAATCTTCTATTGATAACTCTTTATCCGTATGTGATATTAATACGAGTTGATTGTGAGCAAACTTTTTTTGCGAACCATTTAGAATTAATCCTTCTTTTTTTAACGTATCCGTCCACTCTTTATTTGCAGATAAGAGTAGGTCAATGGGAGCACCTTGTTGAATATTACCAGCTAATTGGCCAGAACTTGCAAAATTTACTTCTACTGCTATCGTCGGATGTTCTTTTTCAAATTGCGTAATTAGTTTAGGAAGTACATCTTTCAAACTGGAATCTGCAGCTACAAGTATTTTATTTTGTTCAGCAGGTTGCTCGAAAAGTTGTTCTTCCTCAAACAGAGCGCACCCTGTTAGAAAAACGATGCTGATGCAAAGGATAAAAATATGCTTCATGTAAGTCCTCCTAGTGCTCATAATATTCTATCACTGTTCTAATATTCAAATGAATGAAGCTTTAAATAGGTTTTTCTATTTTTTCCTCCGTTTTGGATATACGGAAATAATCAAAACGAGAAATAGTAATGAATAAGCACAAAATAGGAATAAGAAATTATCTTGCAGAGGAAAAAAGATTCCTACAATTGTGTATAACAAAAAAGGGACGCTTGTGGTAAAAACAGTCATTTTCCATAGTATAGAAAACTTTAATTTTCGATCCATAAATTTTGCTATAAGTGTTCCAATACCCGCTATAATAGATAAAAGAATAAATATTATGATAGATAAAGGTAAATAATGAAAAATAAAAAAGTAAATGATTTTGAAGAAAGCATTTAGCTGTGCCGCTACCCCATCCCCTGTTGATAATGTATATTGCAGAAATGAAGGAATAGATACAAGTAAGATAAGAATTAACATATAAATAACTGCAATATCCATCCCAATACGATTAAGCTGGAATATTGCGTTCTTTTTGGGGAGTTTGATACTATGTATAAACGCATGGAAGAATATCATTATTGTCACCCTTGTCTTTATTTCACTCTAAGAAAGTAATAGTATAAGAAAACTGCATTATTTCCTTAAAACTTAGTATGAAGTTCAGTTTTCTAATTACTTCTATTATAGTAGAAATAAAGAATAAATTCCTTGTAAACGAATTGAAAACAATTATTGAACCGAATTTAATGGATGATTGGCAAATATCGATACCACTTCTTCGACAAAAAGAAAACGACAGTTTCTGCTATCAAGATTTGGCGATAAGTCAAGTTTTTCTAATAAGATAAGAAAGTATAAAATTTGTTGCTTTAGCAACTAGGCGACTTCACTCCATTGCCCTAAGCTAAGTCACCATCGTTTCGTGCTAAATAGGCATGCCGACTAAAAACGGGCTTGCCTTAGTGCGTCGGCATTTCCCTGTTTTAGTGGCAGGCTTCCTAAAACTTTCGTTGATTCGTTCCACTCGCTACATTGCTAAACGGGCGCCCTAAGCCTTTGTTCCACTATAGGAAAGTATAAAAGTTTAAAGGTTTATAGTATAAGAAAAACTATGCCAATCACCATAAGACTTGGCGACAAGCCAAATTTTTCTAATCGGATTGCGTTTTTACTGAAATTATTATAATCTCAAAAGGTCTTTCTAAATAATATTACCCGGGAAATAATATTTCTATGCTTTTCGACAACTATTGGAGTGAAAAACATGTTATCATATTAGAATGGAATAGTAACAACTTAAGGTAGATGAGGTGCAAAATGAATCAATCTAAAAAACAAGTAGACGGTGCATTGTTTACCGGTCTATTCATTATCATATTGTTAGCTGGTTTATTTATTCCAGTAATAACACCAATTGCTATCTTTGTATTGCCAATTCCTTTTGTAATGTATACAGCAAGACATAGCTGGAAACCGGCTTTAGTAATGGCTGTTGCAGCAATTATTTTATCTATACTGCTAGGAACAGTTCTTGCATTACCGCTTGCTGTACCTACAATTATTGGTGGTATAATGATTGGTGAAGCAATTTATAAAAAAATAACTGCATATGAAACGTTAGCAAGGGGAACATTTGGATATATCGTTGGAATGTTACTTATATTTTTGTTTGTACAGCTTGTTTTGCAAGTGAATATGGTTGCAGAGTTCCAATCCCTAATGGACGAATCGTTAGCAAAATCAACAAGTATTATGGAACAGTTTGGTAGCCAAGAGCAAGCTGGCGTCGTTAAGGAAACAATGGAGCAAGTAACGGAAGGGTTAATGAACCTACTTCCATTCTATTTTCTATTCATAGCAGTTATTCAAGCGCTGATTAGTCAATGGCTCGCTTATAAGCTGATGAATCGGATTGAAAAACGTCAATTACGTTTTCCGCCATTCCGTTCATTACGTTTTCCTTCAAGTGTCCTGTTTATTTATCTTTTTGTTCTGCTCGCAGCTTTTATGGTAGCGGACGCTGGTAGTGGAACAGTGTCAATGGCTATACAAAATTTATTAATAATTGCACAACTTATTTTAATGATTCAAGGATTTTCCTTTTTATTTTTCTTTGCACATGAAAAAAAAATGTCTAAGGCATTTCCGATTATTAGTATCATTTTAGTACTGCTCATGCCGGTGTTTATGTTTATTATTCGATTTTTAGGAATCCTCGATATCGGAATGAACTTAAGAGAGCGAATGGGTAAGAAATAAGACGTTAGAAGAATGGATATTATCCTGTTTTAAAAATTAAGAAAGTATTAAATTCGTGGCTTGTGTATAACAACATAACCAAATAAGCCACGTCCGGCTCTAGCGCCAAGCAACTAGGCGACTTACTTCACGAATTGTCCTAAGCTAAGTCATCATCGGTTCATCATCATTAGGAGGAAGGGCGACTAAAAACGGGCTTGCCCGCCCGATGTCGGCATACCCTGTTTTAGTGGCATGATTCCTAAATCTTTTGTTGATTCGTTCCATTCGCTACGTTGCTAAAAGGGGCCCGAGTCTTTGTTCATCCATTGGTGACAGAGAAGGTTACCGATAAAGGAATAAAATAAGTGTTGCATAGTAGGAGCTGAATGTGATGCCCGATAAGCAAAAAAAGCCGACACTGAGAAACCATGTATGGTTTATTTACACAATTTCCATCATTTTATTAGGATTTATTTGGTATTTTCAATGGGTGCTGGGAATGATTATGACAGTATTGTTAGTCGTTTCATTCTATTACAGTATGCGTTCGGAGCAAGCTCTGCAAGATGAAGCTGAAAAATATATAACGACATTGTCGTACCGTGTAAAAAAGGTCGGGGAAGAAGCGTTATTAGAAATGCCGTTTGGAATTATCTTATATAATGATGATTTTAAAATAGAATGGGCAAATCCATATATGAATCGTTTTGATGATGGAAGTTTGGTTGGCGATTCGCTTCATAAATTATCAGAGGATTTAATTCCGATGATTAAAGAAAATAAAGAGAAGATCTGGTTTGAGTTGCAAGATTATGTGTTCGAAACGGTTGTAAAGAAAGAAGAACGACTCCTTTATTTATTTGATCGTACAGAACAATCGGAATTACAAATACAGTATCGAAATGAGCAGACGGTCCTTGGTTTTATTTTTCTAGACAACTATGAAGAAATTACGCAGAACATGGACGATACAAATAAAAGTCGATTAAATTCACAAGTGACATCGGTATTAAATAAATGGTCCAAACATCACGGTCTGTATTTAAAACGAACTTCTCAGGAACGTTTTTTAGCCGTTGGAACAAAAGAAATCCTAACAAATCTAGAAAAATCGAAATTTGAAATCTTAGATGAAGTACGTGCATTAAGCGGAGAGCGCAATACCCCGGTTACATTAAGTATTGGTATCGGCATGGGGAATGTTGACTTGCCTACACTTGGGGAATTAGCCCAATCGAGCCTAGACCTTGCATTAGGTCGAGGTGGCGATCAAGTAGCGATTAAGGACGAGACGGGAAAAGTTCGCTTTTACGGTGGGAAAACAAACCCAATGGAAAAGCGAACGCGCGTAAGAGCAAGGGTAATCTCCCATGCGTTAAAAGAGTTAATTCGAGCTAGTGATAATGTGATCATTATGGGGCATAAATCACCAGACATGGATTCGATCGGTGCTGCTATCGGTATCTTAAATATTGCGCTTGCTAATGACGTAGAAGGATATATCGTGTTTGACCCAAATGATATCGATACAGGTGTTTATCGTTTAGTTGATAAAATTAAGGAAGATGAGGTACTTTGGCAATACTTTGTGGATCCTGATGAAGCAAATTCACTTATCAACAACCGTAGCCTAGTCGTCGTCGTAGATACACATCGACCAGCAATGGTTGCAAGTGAAGTACTCTTACAAAAGTCCGATTACAAAGTAGTCATTGATCATCATCGTCGTGGGGAAGATTTTATTGACAACCCAACTTTAGTATACATGGAACCATATGCATCTTCTACGGCAGAATTGGTAACGGAACTGTTAGAGTATCAACCGAAAAAATTAAAATTACGTATGTTGGAGGCAACTGCGTTATTAGCAGGGATTATTGTCGATACGAAAAGTTTCACGTTACGAACAGGGTCAAGAACATTTGATGCTGCTTCTTACTTACGATCCAAAGGTGCCGATACAGTACTTGTTCAGGAACTGTTAAAAGAGGACATTGATGTATATGTGGAGCGAAGTAAATTAATCGAACGAGCGCAAATATACCGTAATCAAATTGCTATCGCAAAAGCGAAGGAAGGACAAATTCACGGTCCTGTATTAATTGCTCAAACGGCCGATATTTTATTAACGATGAGTGGGATAGCTGCTTCTTTTGTTATTTCGGAACGCAAGGACGGAAGGGTTGGCATTAGTGCTCGATCGTTGGGGGCTATTAATGTGCAAGTGATTATGGAAAAAATGAATGGTGGTGGACATTTAACAAATGCCGCCACACAGATTGAAGATACGACAATTGATGAAGTCGAACAGTTGTTAAAAGATATTTTAGATGAATACTATGAGGGGAGCGAATCAGAATGAAAGTAATATTTCTTAAAGACGTAAAAGGTAAAGGCAAACAAGGTGAAGTAAAAAATGTATCCGATGGTTATGCACGTAACTATCTATTAAAAAATAACTTAGCTCAAGAAGCAACACCAGGTAATTTAAAAGCTTTAGAAGCAAAGAAGAAAAAACAAAAACAATTAGAACAAAAAGAAAAAGAAGAAGCTATTCAATTGAAAGATAAACTTGCAGACATAACTGTAGAATTAACGGCTAAATCAGGGGACAGTGGACGTTTATTTGGCTCCATTACGAGCAAACAAATCTCTGAAGCGTTAGAAAAGAATTATGGCTATAAAATTGATAAGCGAAAAATAGAGTTAGATGCACCGATTAGATCTTTAGGGTATACAAATGTACCAGTAAAATTGCATCCTGAAGTAGATGGTTCCATTAAAGTGCGTGTGAGTGAAAAGTAAATGAGGCGTTTTAGCAATATTTTTATAAGTTAGTAGCAACTTTAAAGGTGAATAGCGGCTATAATGAGCTCCGGAAAATACGTAGAATCTTTCATGCTTGAAAGCATGTTGCAACTTCTCTGTTCAGTTAGTAAAATTTGCCTTACCTTCATGTCTGTAAGGCGCCATTTTTTCTAAAAAAGAGGGTTGTCGTTTGCTG
This sequence comes from Virgibacillus sp., assembly GCF_013393565.1. Taxonomy (NCBI): domain Bacteria; kingdom Bacillati; phylum Bacillota; class Bacilli; order Caryophanales; family Bacillaceae; genus Virgibacillus; species Virgibacillus sp. Next base: position 36,541 of record NZ_JABXHF010000018.1, on the reverse strand, counting down.
AAAAAGTGAAGTATTTTTCCGGAGCAAATTATGGGACTTAGAAGTAGCAATATTTCTTGCACAATAGGAAAGTATAAATTTTTTTCATCCCATAGTTCCAATTTCTTCATCTATAGTATCTGTTTTAAAGGGGGACTACACATGAATACCCAAATAGATCGCACCCCGCCGCATAATATGGAAGCTGAACAGTCGATTATTGGAGCAATATTTATCGATCCAGAAGCATTTATTACGGCTTCTGAGATATTAGTTCCAGAAGATTTTTATAAAGCAGCACATCAACGTATTTTTTCCAGTATGATGGCTTTATCCGATCGCGGGGAACCAATTGATGTCGTAACCGTAACTGCTTATTTACACAATGCGAACCAGTTAAATGAAGTAGGTGGCGTGCAATATTTATCACAAGTAGCAGATAGTGTACCTACATCTGCCAATATAGGATATTATTGTCGGATTGTTGAAGAAAAAGCGTTATTACGAAGATTAATTCGATCAGCCACAGATATAGTAACATCAAGTTTTGAGAGGCAAGATGAAGTAGAGGATGTTTTAAACGAAGCTGAGAAAACCATTCTTGATGTATCTGGGAAAAAGAACTCTGGAGCGTTTAAAAATATTAAAGATGTGTTAATCGACGTCTACGATAATATTGAGCAACTGCATCATCAAAATGGAGATGTAACAGGAATTCCTACTGGTTTCCGTGATTTAGATCGAATCACTTCTGGCTTTCAACGGAATGATTTAATTATTATTGCGGCACGACCTTCCGTAGGTAAAACAGCTTTTGCATTAAACGTAGCGCAAAATGTGGCTGTAAATACGGATGAGAATGTAGCTATTTTTAGTTTAGAAATGGGAGCAGACCAGTTAGTACAGCGTATGCTCTGTGCAGAAGGAAATATAGATGCTCAGCGTTTACGTAATGGACAATTACAAGCTGAGGACTGGAGTAAATTAACGATGGCAATGGGTAGTTTATCCAATGCAGGCATTTATATTGATGATACGCCAGGCATACGGGTTGCAGACATAAGATCCAAATGTCGAAGATTAAAGCAAGAACATGGTTTAGGAATGATTCTAATCGATTATTTGCAACTTATCCAAGGAAGTGCCAATTCCAAAGAGAATAGGCAACAAGAGGTATCGGAAATATCCCGTTCTTTAAAAGGATTAGCAAGAGAATTGAATGTACCATTAATTTCCCTTTCTCAGCTATCTCGTGGCGTAGAGTCGAGACAGGACAAACGCCCTATGATGTCTGATTTGCGAGAATCGGGGAGTATTGAACAAGATGCGGATATTGTAGGGTTTTTATATCGAGATGATTATTATGATTCGGAATCGGAAAAACAAAACATTATTGAAATTATCATTTCGAAGCAACGTAATGGTCCTGTAGGGACGGTCGATTTAGCGTTTGTAAAAGAATATAATAAATTCGTTGACTTGGATCATCGTTATTCCGATAGCGATATTCCTCCAGCATAATGCGAGCAGCCTTTAGCGTATGAAGGCTGTTTTTTTGTGGTCTAGGAAATTAAAAAATTTTTCAGCTGTGGATAAACTTACTAAGTTATTTAGCCACATCTGACTTCATCGTCCTGCAACTAGGCGACTTTACGAATTGCCCTAAGCTAAGTCATCATCGATTCATAGCCAAGAGGAAGGTCGACTAAAAACGGGCTTGCCACCCGACGTCGGCATACCTCCTGTTTTAGTGGCATAATTCCTAAAGCTTTCGTTGATTTGTTCCACTCGCTACGTTGCTAAACGGGTACCCCGAGCTTTTGTTCTACTATAGGAAAGTATTTCTGCAACGAACAAGGTATAAAATGTTACCTTACGGAGCAATTTTTAAATAGCCATATGTAATAGTAACATCGTAGTTTAAGCGAACAAATAACAAAAAAACAAAATTAACGTTCGTATTTAGCGTTGACTAAGTAAAAAATAATTGATAAAATAAGCAAGTAATTATGAAAAAGCAAATGAATAGAGCTTATAACTCAAGTGGAGGTGCATTATGTCCTCAGTAGTCGTAGTTGGAACGCAGTGGGGCGATGAAGGAAAAGGAAAAATTACCGATTTCTTATCGCAAAATGCTGAAGTTGTTGCACGTTATCAAGGTGGTAACAATGCGGGACACACAATAAAATTTGACAACGTTACGTATAAATTACATTTAATTCCATCAGGCATATTTTTCAATGAGAAAACGTGTGTATTAGGAAACGGAATGGTAATTGATCCAAAAGCTTTCGTGGAGGAAATAGCTTATTTACATGAGCGTCATGTTTCGACTGATAATCTGCGTATTAGCAATCGTGCACATGTCATTCTTCCCTATCATTTAAAGCTGGATATTTTACAAGAAGAAGAAAAAGGCGATAACAAGATTGGCACAACCAAAAAGGGAATTGGGCCAGCTTATATGGACAAAGCTGCCCGTTGCGGTATTCGTATTGCCGATTTGATGAATAAAGATATATTTCGTAAAAAGCTAGAACAAAATTTACTAGAAAAAAATCGTTTGTTTGAAAAACTTTATGGAGTAGAGCCGATGAACCTGGAAGACATTGTTGATGTCTATTATGATTATGGTCAGCAATTGGCTCCATATGTGTGCGATACTTCTGTCGTATTGAATGATGCATTGGATCAAGGTCGTCGTGTGTTATTTGAAGGGGCGCAAGGCGTTATGCTCGATATCGACCAAGGTACCTATCCATTTGTGACCTCTTCCAATCCGACTGCTGGCGGTGTAACTATTGGATCAGGAGTTGGACCAACCAAAATTGACCATGTCGTCGGTGTTTCTAAAGCATATACAACTCGTGTTGGTGATGGACCTTTTCCTACAGAATTACATGGTGAGATAGGTGAGCAAATTCGAGAAGTAGGTTGGGAATATGGCACCACAACAGGTCGTCCTCGCCGTGTCGGCTGGTTTGATAGTGTTGTTGTTCGTCATGCTCGTCGAGTGAGTGGGATTACCGATTTATCTTTGAATTCGATTGACGTATTAACAGGCATCGAAACGTTGAAAATTTGTGTGGCATATCGATACCAAGGGGAAATCATACATGAGTTCCCTGCAACACTGGCAGAACTTGCTGCGTGTGAACCCGTATATGAGGAAATGCCTGGATGGACGGAAGATATTACAGGGGTAACAAGTTTGGGCGATTTGCCTACAAATGCAAGGCACTACTTAGAGCGTGTGTCTCAACTAACAGGTATTCCACTTTCTATATTCTCTGTAGGACCAGATCGCTCGCAAACAAATGTAGTTCGAAGTGTTTACAGCTAAGCAACATGTAGAATTGCTTTTAGAGGATCTGATATCTCGTTACTACAGCGGCTAAACTTTTTCATAGAAACTGTGCGGTTTAAGATTTAATCGTCCCATGTCACAATACATGGTAAAGAAGAAAAAGGACTGATAAAAGAGGAAGTCTCTTGAATCAGTCCTTTTTCTAGTATAGAATTGAAGTGTTAGACAGCACATCACATTAAAATACGAATCAATCATACCTCCTATCACTGCAGCAATGATTCTCCACGAAATACGAATAGTTCCATTTCATTTAGTTATAGAAAAGGCATTTGATCCACAGATAAGATAATGCCTTCCACTGTAAGCATGGTGGAAGACATGATTTTACACATATATAAATCGACTTGACGGGACTTGATGTAGTAATAGGATTGTTATTTTTACTAACCGGTTTTTATCTGATTTTCTTAGGAAACAAGACCAAAAATATAGTTTTAACTATAGTAAAGTATAGATTATTTAAACGTTTATCACTTCGAATAAAAAAACACAAGCTGTTGATAAATAGCCAATGAAGTTTGAAAGTTTCACTGCACACAAAAGTACGATAAAATAAATATTAGAGTAGAAGGATGTGGCGAAAATGAGTCAAAAAATATTAGTTGTCGATGATGAACAGCCAATTGCAGATATATTGAAATTTAATTTAGAAAAAGAAGGCTATGAAGTCGTTGTAGCGTATGATGGCGACGAAGCGATTAAGTTAGCAACAGAAGAAACCCCGGATTTAGTTCTATTGGATATTATGTTACCGAATAAAGATGGGAATGAAGTCTGTCGGGAAATACGAAAAACACAAACAATGCCAATTATTATGTTGACGGCAAAAGATTCGGAAATTGACAAAGTACTCGGATTGGAATTGGGAGCAGATGATTACGTGACGAAGCCGTTCAGCAATCGGGAATTAATTGCTCGTGTAAAGGCAAACTTACGTAGGCAACAAGTTGTACCTGAGGATACAACAAAAGCCTCTAAAGACATTCAAATTGGTTCGCTCGTCATTCACCCTGATGCTTATGTTGTCTCACGGGATGGCGAGCAAATTGAATTAACACATCGTGAATTTGAATTATTGCACTACCTCGCTCGACACATGGGACAAGTAATGACACGAGAACATTTATTAGAAACCGTATGGGGTTATGACTATTTTGGTGATGTTCGTACGGTAGATGTGACAGTGCGTAGGTTGCGAGAAAAAATTGAAGAGACTCCTAGTAACCCTATGTGGATCGTGACACGTAGAGGAGTAGGCTATTATTTACGAAATCCTGATCAGGAGTAGGTTTATTACATGAAAAAAGTGGGTTTTTTTCGTTCTATTCAATTAAAGTTTATCATTATATATATTCTTTTATTGCTGGTAGCTATTCAAGTTATCGGCTCCTTTTTTACTACCGAATTAGAAAATAATTTAGTAACTACCTTTGAAGATTCCATTGCTTCAAGAGTAGAGCTGTTAAGTTACAACTTGGAGCAGGCATTTAACCGCGAACGCGATGAGGAAAACCCAGATCAACCCTCATTAAAAGAAGAAGTTCAAAGTATTGTTTCCGAAGTGGATACGCAAGATATTTCAAGTCTACAAGTTGTTGATAATCAAAGCCGAGTAATGGCAACAAATGATTACAATTCGCGTGATGAAATTAATAAAAAAACGACGAGAGGGATCATTCAGCGTACACTAACGACGAATTCAACTGAACATAGTAATAATGTAAGAGATAATGACCGTTTTTATGTACTAGCTCATCCAATTGTAGATGAAAAAAATAGAGATATTGTCTTAGGTGTTATTTATTTAGAAGCGTCTTTAGAACCCGTTTACGATCAATTAATGAGTATTAATGAAATATTCTTTCAAGGGTCTATCTTAGCTATTACTGTATCTGCTTTTATCGGTATTTTAGTTGCACGAACGATTACGAAACCGATTATTGAAATGCGTCGCCAAGCTCAAAAAATGGCCAGGGGTGATTTCACCCAAAAAGTAAATGTATACGGTTGGGATGAAATTGGTCATTTGGCTGAAACATTTAACGATTTAAATAATCAGCTAAAACATTCCTATGCAACGATTGAAGAAGAACGAAGAAAGCTAAGCTCTGTTTTATCAAATATGTCGGATGGTGTTATCGCTACAGATAGTTCGGGAGCAATAACTTTAATGAATGAGCCTGCTGGAAGATTAATCGGCCATAATCCAGATGATGTGATGGGGTCATTTTTACTCGATATATTACATCTGGAAGATAAAATGGTGGATATTACCGAATTGCATAATAGTGGCTCGATGATTATTGACTTTGGGGAAAATGAAGAGGATTTTATTATTCGGTCTAATTTTTCTACGGTTCTTGATGAAGAAGGAGAAATTACTGGGTTTATTACGGTGATTAGCGATGTAACAGAGCAGGAAAAAGTAGAAGCAGAACGACGAGAGTTTGTATCCAACGTTTCGCATGAACTTAGAACACCGCTTACTACGATGAGAAGCTATGTAGAAGCTTTAAATGATGGCGCATGGGAAGATAAAGAAATTGCCCCTAAGTTTCTTGGTGTCGTGCATAATGAGACGGAGCGGATGATTCGTATGGTCAATGATTTACTGCAACTATCGAAAATGGATGCAAAAGAATATCCTCTTCATAAAGAACGTGTTGAATTTGTAAGTTATTATCATCAAATTATTGATCGTTTTGAGATGCAAACACCAAAGGGCATTCATTTGCAGCGGGAGTTACCTAACGGTAGCTATTATGTTTGGATGGATAAGGATAAGATGACACAGGTGCTTGATAACATTATTACAAATGCTATTAAATACTCCCCTGAAGGTGGCACGATTAAGTTAAAAACGGAGTATAAACGTCATCAATTGTTAATCAGTATCCAAGATGAAGGTATGGGTATTGCATATGATAAATTAGAAAAAATCTTTGAACGCTTTTATCGTGCAGATAAAGCAAGAACAAGAAAGCTTGGTGGTACAGGGCTTGGCTTAGCCATTGCTAAGGAACTTGTAGAGGCTCATCATGGTCAAATTTGGGCGACAAGCAAAGAAGGTAAAGGAACAACCGTTTACTTTACGCTTCCGCTTATGAATCAGAAGCGGAGAGGTGCATAATGAAACTAGAGACGTTTAAATCTATTTTATTAGTATTGTTAATTGGACTTAGTTTATTATTAACGTTTGGATTATGGAATTATCAATCTGAATTTGAAGAACTCGATGATAAGGAAAATGTAAGTGACACCAGTGTTGGTGGAACCAAAATGGAAGCCGAGAGTAATGTCATTCTACCTAGTTCCATTATTTTTCATGCAGGGCAGCAGCATTTAGGATATAAAGATCCACAAAAGCAGCAACAGTTATTTGAAGACATGCAAACATGGGTGTATACAAACTTTAGTATTAAAGATGCGAATTGGGACGCAGATGACTTTGATATAGAAATCAGATTCCCAGATGCGTTGCCAATTCAGATTGTTACGAGTCTATTTCAGTTTACAAATACGGATAAAGTGGACGCAGATTGGTCCTTTGATCATATGTATTTACGCCTGAAAGAAGATACATCAACGATTACCGTGCTGTTTCCTTCCGTTGATGGTAGAAGACAAGCGACTGCTTCGGTAAATAATTCCACCAATTATAATCAGTTTAAGAAATTATTTGCTTCTCGAGAAGACTTAACCGAGTTTTTATTATTTAACGAAGGGGAAAGAGACATTTTCATCCCTAGTAAAACAAAAGATTTTAAAAAGCGTTCGCTTATTGTAAATAAGATACCGTCAGACCGATTTGTGAGAGCTTTATTTCCGAACACGACTAGAGTAAATCGATCTGATGAAGGGGAAAGAGGCATTGGAGAGTTCTTTTTTGCTGATAGTGAGCGTGAGATGCGAATACAGCATCATGAGACAAAATTAGAGTACTATTATCCTTATGCTACGGATAATGATTCAGGTCCAAATGATCCAGTAGAATTAATCGATCGGAGTATTTCAACGATAGATTCACACGACGGTTGGTTTGGGAATTATCAATTATATAATTTAGATACCTCATCAAATCAAGTAATTTACAGAATGAGTTACAATGGTTATCCAGTTTATAACGAATACGGCTTGTCCTTAATGGAAATTCAGTACCAAGGGCTTGATATTTATCGTTATAACCGTTCGTTATTAAAGCTTAGCAATGAAGTGCGGACAGAAGATATCGATGTCCCTTCTGGAGCAGATGTAATCCGTTATGTAAACAATGAATTAACCGACGAGGTTGATCAAATAGAAGATATTCAATTAATGTATGATTTCCAATACCAAACGGATAACTCGGTTATTTTAAATCCAGTTTGGTTTATGCAAATAAATGGAATATGGAAAAAACTGTTTCCAGACTTAGAAACTCCTGCTTCACAACAGGGAGGGGTTTAAGATATGCAGTGGAGTCAAATTAAAACCTTATTTATATTATGCTTTTTAATTCTTAATATTTATTTGTTTGTAGAGTTTATGGATAAACAAAGTAGCATCGATTCTTATGATCGCACAAATCCAAATGAACCAACCTTGGAAGAAGAGTTGAAGCAAGAAAATATTAAGATTCGTGATTATCATATAGATGTGAAGAAAGATACGTATATGAATATTGCACCAAAAAAATATACAGAAACAGATTACAACAAAATAAAAGCATTGAAAAATCAAGAAACGGAATTGATTAATGGGTCTTTACTTGTCTCTAGATTTGATGAGCCGATCCCAATGCCAAAGCAACCAAATAATGCCAGTGTTAGTCAATTGCTAAAGAAGTATATTGCTTCTTCAGATGGGTACAAGTATTATGGTTGGGATAAAGATGCTAATGTATTGTTATTATTTCAGAAAAATAAGGATCGAACCATTTATTATAATCGCTACGGTTTGATACTTGTTTTTCTAAATGAAGATAATGAAATGATTTATTATACGCAAACGATGTTAGGAGATGCGCAAGAGCAAGGAGAGCCAAGTACGCTGTATGAGCCAATGAGTGCGATCGGTACTTTATTTGACCAAAATGAATTATATTCGAAAGACACTATTACAGACGTAGAGTATGGGTATTATACTCGAATTGCTTCTGAGACAGGAGCGTCACAGGTTTTTGCACCAACATATAAAATAACGGTAAATGAAGAACGGAATTACTTTGTAGGTGCGGTAGAACCGTATGTAAGCATGGGCGATAATACAAAGTTCCTTTCGGATACGTTGCAGAATTATGAAAGTGTAATGCAACAAATGAGTAATGAAATAGAGTGGAAGAAGGAATTTTTAATTATGGTAAATCAAATTATTGCGGAAGATAGTATAGAGAATAATCGGAGTGACTTTGAATGACTTTACGTTTTAGCGTACTAGCTTCAGGCAGTACTGGAAATGCTTTTTACATTGAAACGGAACAAGAGAAATTACTCGTTGATGCTGGGTTAAGTGGAAAGCAGATGGATCGTTTATTTGCAGAAATAGATGCGGATCCCCGAAAGCTATCGGGAATATTAGTAACGCATGAGCATAGCGATCATATAAAAGGATTAGGCATTATTGCTCGTAAGTACCAGTTACCTATCTATGCGAATGAAAAGACTTGGAAAGCGATGGAAAAATCGATTGGTAACATATCGGTGGATCAAAAATTTTATTTTCATCAGGATGAAGTAAAAACGTTTGGTGATATGGATGTTGCTTCTTTTGGTGTATCCCATGATGCAGCAGAACCTATGTTTTATACATTTCATCATGAAGATAAGAAGGTAGCATTAGTAACGGATTTAGGGTATGTTTCCGACCGCATTAAGAAAACAGTGGAGGGTGCAGATGCGTATATATTTGAAGCAAACCATGATGTAGGCATGCTTCGGATGGGGAAGTATCCTTGGAATGTTAAACGGAGAATACTGGGCGATTCTGGCCATATTTCCAATGAAGATTGTGGTCTGGCTCTAGCAGATATTATTGATAATAATACGAAACGCATTTACTTAGCACATCTAAGTTTAGATAATAATATGCGTGATTTAGCTAGAATGTCTGTAGATCAAGTTCTACAAGAGAGAGGGATAGCGATAGATTTGCTAGATACGTACCATGATAAGTCTACACCTCTTTTTGCAGTATAACGAAGTATAAATTTGGCGGGCTAGCTATGGCGATAAAGAATTGATGATAAGGGAGATTTTTAAGTGGTAGCTAGTAAATGTGGTTATTTTCATACTTTTTCGGGGAATAATAAGAGCAATTATTTATCATTCAGGAAGGAGTAAACCTCTTTCCCAAAAAGGGGTAGGTATATGGGATATTATGATCAGCACTATCCACCGAAACGACGAAAGAAAAAGAGCGGCTGGCTTGTGCCATTGCTGCTTGGTGCAATCCTTGGTGTTTTGCTTGTAACAGTCGCACTTCCTGCACTTGTAGATACAGGTATTTTAAATAATGTAGAGCAACAACAGAATGAGCAGAGTAGTGCAAATGATTCTAGGAATAAGAGTAGCGGTCCAAAAGAAATGGTGAATGTAGATGTGTCATCACAAATTACGGAAGTCATCAACCAGGTAGCACCAGCAGTTGTTGGGGTGATTAATATTCAAAGTCAAATGGATTTTTGGCAACAACAGGAGGAAAATAGTCAAGCTGGTGAAGGTTCTGGTGTCATTTATAAAAAGACAGATGGAAGTGCATTTGTAGTCACGAATCATCATGTTGTAGAAGGTGCGGATACAGTTGAGGTTGTATTATCTGATGATACACATGTAAAAGCAGATTTAGTGGGAACAGATCTCTTTTCTGATTTAGCCGTTTTAAAAATGGATGGAGACCAAGTAGAACAAGTTATCGAAATTGGCTCTTCGGCAAATGTGAAAACGGGTGAACCTGCTATTGCAATTGGCAATCCACTTGGGCTTATGTTTTCAGGGTCGGTTACCCAAGGAGTCATTAGTGGCACCGAAAGAACCATTCCACAAGATTTTAACCAGGATGGACGAGCGGACTGGCAAGCAGAAGTAATTCAAACCGATGCAGCCATTAACCCAGGTAATAGTGGTGGTGCGCTTATTAATATTCGTGGGCAACTCATCGGAATAAACTCGATGAAAATTAACCAAACAGCAGTAGAAGGGTTAGGCTTTGCCATACCAATTGATTCTGCACTGCCAATTATAGAAGAACTGGAAACAGAAGGAAAGGTTACAAGACCTTATTTAGGCGTAGAAATTTACTCCTTAGAGGAAGTACCACAAACAGAATGGGATAGTACTTTAAGTCTTCCAGATAATATTAAAGGCGGCGTATATGTATGGAGTGTAGAACCGCTATCACCTGCTGATCGAGCTGGGCTAAAACGGTTAGATGTAATTACAGAACTAGATGGCAAGAAAGTAATGAATATGATTGATCTTCGAAAGATTCTTTATCAAGAAAAAGAAGTAGGAGACGAAATAGCTGTCACTTATTATCGTGATGGCAAAAAACGCGAGACAACGATTCAACTAGGAGAGCAAAATTAACCAAAAGCAAGGTTTGCCCACATTGTGGATAACCTTGCTTTTGGTGTTTTATGAGTGCAAAACAATTATCCACATGGTGAATAATTGAAAAAAGAGCGCCTAGCATTAGATGCTCTTTTTTTACACGATAAGAAAGTATAAAGGGGAGAGTCTTACAGCATTTTTATATCGAAGAACAATTTACGGTATATCGTATAACTAAGCTTTTCTAATATAGTTATCCGTAAAAAGGCAGATGAACAGGGATGACGATGTTCAGCAGCTTATTTAAAAATAGTTATAATAGCAATTTTACTAGTTAGATTTTATTTCTTCTCAGGTCCAGAGAAGTTTTAAGTTCCTTCATCATTCAACGATCAAGACCAAGGAATAGTTAAACTTATCCACAGGCATGTCGTTATTATGCACAATTTGTGAATAACTTTTAAGAAGAAAATCAATATATAGTATGTGAAAAAAACAACAAAACAAAATAGCTGCGAACATTTGTGCATATGTGGATAATTTTGTGGATGAACACAGCTTTTCAACAGCGTATGCCCCAATTATACACTAGTTATCAACAGTTGAGGAGAAATAGCATTACAATTTTTTCTTATTCCAAATAACCAGTAATAAAACGAACATAACAATATCTAATCTTGCTTCGAATAGAAAGGGGAGTACCCCTTGATGGAGTAAAGTTGGTAGTTTGGTTAAATATAAAGCGACAAGCATAATTAAAATTAGTGGTGGTACGGCTAAGTGGAGATAGAACCTTCTAGCGATCAACATTCCGCAAGCAACTTCTACAATGGCAACGATAAACAAGGCTAACTCCGGAAAAGGAAGCCCTAATTCGGCAAAACGTACTTTAAAATCGCTAACTACGAGTTTCATCATCCCCGATGTTAAAAAAACAAACGCTAGGCAATAGCATATCCACGTAAATAGCGGTTGGCTTAACTGCTTTTCCATCGATATTCCCCCCTTCTTATTAAAGGTAGAGACGCTTACATGTAGATCAATTCATTATATGCAAGAAGAAGGACAAACTTGCCAAGCATTATGCTTCAACGTATAATTCCTTTATACTTATTAGGAAAGCACAAAATTATAGTATAAGAAAAACGATAGCTTACGCCATAAAGACCAATAAGCACAGTTTTTCTAATATAAAGAAAGGGATGGGCAAAAAGGATATGTTACGACGATTTTTCTCCTATTACAAGCCACATAAACGTTTATTTGCAGTAGATTTCACCTCTGCAGTTATTGTAGCGTTATTAGAGTTAGCATTTCCTGTTGCTGTGCAGTATTTCATTGATGACTTACTACCAGGTAATGATTGGGATGTCATTATCGTAGTTAGTGTGCTACTTCTACTCGTCTACTTGCTGAGTACTGTATTGCAATATGTAGTTACTTACTATGGGCATAAGCTAGGAATTAATATAGAAACGGATATGCGTCAGGAATTGTTTCATCATGTTCAACGGCAATCATTTCGCTTTTTTGATAATACGAAAACCGGCCATATTATGAGTCGCATCACAAACGATCTATTTGATATTGGAGAACTGGCACATCACGGTCCGGAAGATTTCTTTATTTCGTTCATGACCTTTATCGGTGCGTTTATCATCATGTTTACCATTAATGTAAAACTTGCTTTCATTATTTTATTTGCAGTACCAATATTGATTTTTCTCATTGCATTTAGCAATATCCAAATGAATAAAGCATGGACAAAGATGTACGAAGATATTGCAGGTGTCAACGCACGCGTAGAGGACGCAGTTTCAGGTGCTCGTGTTGTTCAATCATTTACGAATGAAGCACATGAAATGGAGCGATTTACGAAAGATAATCATAGCTTCCGCAAAGCAAAGGTAAAAGCATATCAAGTTATGGCAATTGTACATTCTAATATATACATGCTCATGCGTCTCATTACACTTTTGGTGTTAGTCGTTGGCGCTTGGCTAACCTTTCAGAATGAATTGTTGATTGGTGAACTCGTTAGCTTTGTTTTATTCGTCAATGTACTCTTTACGCCTATTCAAAAAATTACCGCATTATTGGAATTGTATCCAAAAGGGATGGCAGGCTTTAAACGTTTTATAGAGCTGTTGGATATGGATCCAGATGTGCAAAATAAATACGATGCACAATCTGTAGCTTATTTACATGGGAATATTTCCTTTCATCATGTTACTTTTACATATGAAAAAACGCAAAAACCGGTTTTAAATGATTTGAGTTTTCACATTCAAGCAGGCGAGACAGTGGCTTTCGTTGGTCCGTCTGGAGCAGGGAAAACAACGATCTGTTCTTTAATTCCAAGGTTTTATGATGTGAATGCGGGAAAAATTATGATTGACGGTATGGATATACGTGATATGACGAAGGAGAGTTTGCGTCAGCAGATTGGAATTGTACAGCAGGACGTCTTTTTATTCACAGGGACACTACGAGAAAATATTGCTTATGGAAAGCTTGATGCGTCAAATGAGGAAATTGAATTAGCTGCACGTCGTGCCCATATGGAAGAGTTTATTCAAGAGTTGCCACAAGGGTTTGAAACGCAAGTTGGTGAAAGGGGATTGAAGCTATCAGGCGGGCAAAAACAGCGCATTGCAATCGCAAGGATGTTTTTAAAAAACCCACCTATTTTAATTTTAGATGAAGCTACGTCTGCACTAGACACGGAAACAGAGATGATTATTCAAAAGGCGTTAACAGAGCTGGCCAAAGATCGTACAACACTCGTAATTGCGCACCGATTAGCTACGATAAAAAATGCAGACCGAATTATGGTTGTTACGAAGGAAGGGATAGAAGAAGAGGGGAGTCATGAGCAATTGTTGGAGCGTGATGGTATTTTTGCGCATTTACATCGGGTACAAATGCGTTAATAGATTTCTTTCTGGAAAAGAGCATTGCTAATCTCTGTTCTTCTTTACACTATAGACTGTAAAATGAAAGGGTTATTGTGTAAGCAAAATATGGCTTTGGTCGTAAAAAAATGACGAGAAGTAAAGGTTTCTAAAAAGGATACATGTGAATGTTATAATTGCTTTTCAACATATGTTTGCTTGTTTCAATTGTTAATAATTGATGACAATTTCTATTTTTATGCTATATACAGTTTAATTCTAGTAGGCTAGAGGTATAGGCATTATGTAAGAATAAAAGTAGAGAGGGGATTTACGATGGAGCAAATGGACCAAGCGACACAGGTATACAATTTGCCAAGAATTGGTGAAAAAGCACCTGACTTTACTGCAAAAACGACCCATGGTGACATTTCTTTAATAGATTATAAGGGAAAATGGGTTGTATTGTTTTCGCATCCAGCTGATTTCACACCCGTATGTACCTCTGAGTTTGTAGCTTTTCAAGAAGTCTATGACCAACTACGTGAGATGAATACAGAATTAATTGGCTTAAGTATTGATAGTGTGAGTTCGCACATTGCTTGGGCGAGAAATATTGAAGAAAACTTTAATACAACCATTGAATTTCCGATTATTGCTGATTTGAATCAGAAAGTTGCTACGAAATATGGGATGATTATGCCCGAATCCGATGGCACAGAAACGTCACGAGCGGTATTTGTCATTGATGATAATCAAACGATTCGTGCCTTAATTTATTATCCATTATCAACAGGGCGAAACATGGAAGAAATTGTCCGACTTGTGAAAGCATTGCGGACAACGGATGAGCATGGAGTTTCAACTCCTGCAAATTGGCAACCTGGTGATAAAGGAATTGTTAAACCACCGCAAACAAAAGAAGAAGCCAATGAGCGCATGAATAATCAGGAGTATGATTGCGTAGATTGGTACTATTGTAAGAAAGAAATTAATTAATAAGGCAGTGGATAGCTCCCTAGCTGCATAGCTGGGGACACTTTTCAGGATTGTATATTTGAATATTCGCAATATATTTAATTAGAAAGGGGTTTATGTATGTATCTAAACTATTTTTATGAAACTTCTTTAGCTCAAGCCTCTTATATGGTAGCTTGCCAAGCTACTGGTGAAGCAGCTGTTATTGATCCGGCTAGAAATATAGAGGGGTATTTAAAAACAGCTAGAGAGCAAGGTTTTCAAATTGTTGCAGCAGTGGAAACACATATTCATGCTGATTTTGTATCGGGAGTTACAGAACTTGCACGTAGAACGGGGGCAACAATTTACCATTCCATAGAAGGTGTAGATAATGGGGGCTATGAATGGAGTAGCTACTTACCTGTAAAAGGTTTACGTGATCAAGATACCGTCCAATTAGGGAAAGTACAGCTGCGAGCAGTCCACACCCCTGGACATACACCGGAGCATATGGCTTATGAATTAATCGATGGTGCTGTTGCTGATCGGCCAATGGGTATATTTACAGGTGATTTTGTATTTGTAGGCGATGTTGGCCGTCCTGACCTGTTAGAGAAGGCAGTAGGCGTAGTAGGATCTGCCGAAGAGGGAGCAAGACAGATGTTTAGCTCTATTCAGCGGTTTAAAAAGTATGCGGATTATGTACAAATATGGCCTGGCCACGGATCAGGAAGTGCTTGTGGCAAGGCTCTTGGGGCAGTACCGACAAGCACAGTGGGCTATGAACGATTGTTTAATCCAGCTTTTCAACCAACCGAAGAAACAGCTTTTATCAACTTGTTATTGGATGGACAGCCAGAACCACCTGCTTACTTTGCAAAGATGAAGGAAGTAAACAAAACAGGTATGACACCACTTCAGCAAGTACCATCACCGGTAGAAATGCAGCTTACTGGTGACGAAATAGCCGAATTAGCACAAGATAACCAGACGATGGTAATTGATACACGGAGTATCCAAACATTTGCTACTGGAAGTATCCCAGGAACAATTAATCTTCCTTATCCTGATATGTTTACCGAATGGCTCGGTCGTTTAGCAGATTATGAAAAAACGATATACCTTATTGCAGAGCCACATCAATTTGCCCCTTTACGTAAAATAATGCTTGGTATGGGGATGGATAACTTAAAAGGATTTTTTGCTACGTCTGTCATAGATAGTGCATCTGAGAAGCTAACCTATGATACGCAATCCCCATCTGTAGTTGACAAGAAAAGAGAGCGTGATGATGTTCAAGTGTTGGATGTCAGGTATATAGATGAATGGGATGAAGCACATATTCCAAACGCCAAGCATATTCCGCTTCCAAAATTAGCAGAACGTGCGGATGAATTAAATCCAAAGAAGCCTGTTGCTGTCCATTGTCGCTCAGGAAAGCGTTCAGCGATTGCGTCAAGCATGTTAATAAATCAAGGATTTGACGTTATTAACGTGGAAGGCGGATTTATAAACTGGGAGCAACAAAATCTGGAGACAACGAAAGATAAAATAAAAGAGGGTTAAGCCCCCTCTTTTTTGCATTATATATATGACATGAAGAACGGCCAAAAGTTGAAGTTGACAAAAGCATAAATGGGCTGTAAAATGACTGATAATCAGTCATTAAATAGGTGTATGGAGGTGAGGGGATGGATAATAAAAAACAGAAGATTGTTCAGTCTGCCATTCATGTTTTTCAAGAGAAGGGCATTGAAAAAACAAAGGTATCCGATATTGTGAAAGGTGCAGGTGTGGCTCAAGGAACCTTTTATTTATATTTCCCATCCAAATTAGCAGTCATGCCTTCCATCGCTGAAGTGATGGTGCAAAAGATTGTAGAGGCGATGAAGGAAGAGGTAAACGTTGAGCAAGCATTTATTACACAATTGGAACAGGTCGTTCATGTTGCCTTTAAAATAACAAACTATTATCGAGAAATTTATGCGCTTATGTTTGCTGGGTTGGCTTCCAGTCAATATTTAAGTGAGTGGGAGAAAATTTATGAACCTTATTATGCTTGGATGCAGGAGTTTTTAAATCAACCTAAATCTACCGCTATGTTGCGTGAATCAATCAATGTAGAGGCAACAGCAAAATTATTAATTGGATTAATTGAAGCAGCAGCTGAACAATCTTACTTGTTTGATAAACATGATGAAGAAAAAGCAAATCAGAAAAAGAAAGAAGTATTGGATTTTGCTAAACATGCATTATGTCAATAGTTTGGCAAAATAGGTATAGAAAGAACTTTCTGTACTTTAGAATGACGTATAAGCAAAACGAGGCCTATCGCCATATGAAATTGGTGGTATTCCCAGTTTTGAATATACAGCTTGGTGTTAGCCAAGTTTTTCTTGCACTATAATGACTGATAGTCAGTCACGAGGGAGAAGGAGTATTGAAATGAATAAATCATGGATCTATGTTGTATTGACAAGTGTATTTGAATTAATTTGGATTTATGGCTTTAACACGGCATCTACGTGGTGGCATTGGGTATTAATTATAGGTGCTATTTTACTAGACTTACATTTCTTATCCAAAGCGTGTGAAGGGATTCCAACTGGAACGGTATACGCTATCTTTGCGGCAGCTGGAACAGTAGGAACGGCGTTAATGGATGTTTATATATTTGGAGGAAGCTTAAATATGGGGAAAATTTTCTTTATGTTCTTGTTAGTTTTAGGTGTCATTGGTTTGAAATTATTTGATGCACCAGAGCAAACAACGAAGCAGGAGGTGCGTTCATAATGGGTTGGCTTCTAGTAGCATGTGCTTCTGTGTTTGAAATCATCGGCGTTTTAGGCTTGCGGTTATATAGTCAAAATAAGACCGTCGCAAATGGGCTGTTGTATCTTGGAGGATTAGGCGCATCGTTTGCTTTTCTCTATGCCTCTTTCTCTCATTTGCTTGTCAGTGTTGCTTATTCCGTATTTATGGGAGTTGGGACAGCTGGAGCTGTATTGATGAATATGATTTTCTTTGGGGAATCAACAAACAAGCTACGTGTGTTTAGCTTAGGCTTAATCATCATTGGCGTCGTTGGGTTAAAAGCAATATCGTAAAGTGAAACATCACAATGCGGTATACGCTTTTTCTACGATCCTTCCAAATTATAGTCACACTTAATTTATTCTAGAATATAAAATAATATCAAATTTTTCTTATGTTTTAAAAAAGGCGTTGACTTTTCTTGGAAAAAGATATAATATATCAAGCAATATATGCAAAGATTATTTTCAGCGGGACTTGGTAATTCTATATTATCTTGGAAACAGATTTTTAGAATGCTTTGTCTAACTAGTCATCTGATAGGTAAGAGGGGCATAAGATAAAATGGAACATTGCTCTTCTTACCATTTGAAAAAAGAGCGTAATTCTTTTTCATTTCAGTGCAACATGAAGGTGATTTAACCTTCAGTATCGTTAAGAATACATGTAGGAGGGATAGTTTTTGACACGACAAATACTTTCGTATCAAAATTTTACTGTCGACCCTTTTCAAGATTTCAGCCCTACTGATGATACAAAGGGTGCTTTCACGATTTTACGTTGGGCGTATGATCTGTATGGAGATTCCATTGTATATGCATGTAGCTTTGGTGCAGAAAGTATGGTACTCATCGATTTACTATCTAAGGTGAAGTCAAATGCGAAGATTGTCTTTCTAGATACAGGGTTACATTTTCAAGAAACGTACGATCTTATTGATGAAGTAAAGAACAGATACCCTGATTTGCGAATTGATCTAAAGCAACCTGATTTGACCGTTGACGAACAGGCCGCAAAGTATGGCTCAGCGTTATGGAAGCGGAAGCCAGATCAATGTTGTTTTATTCGTAAGATCAAACCGCTTGAAGAGGTGCTTGACAATGTGCCGGCTTGGATTTCTGGACTTCGCAGAGAGCAGTCATTAAGTCGGAGTAAAACAGACTTTGTGAATAAAGATGAAAGATTTAAAAGTATTAAAGTATGCCCATTGATACATTGGACTTGGGGTGATGTCTGGAATTACATTCTACAACGAGAATTGCCGTATAATGAACTGCATGATAATAATTTTCCGAGTATTGGGTGTATCCCTTGTACATCACAAGTAACAGAATCCGATGATTTGCGTGCAGGAAGATGGACGGGGCAAACGAAAACAGAATGTGGTCTGCATACAAATAATGACGACAGGAATTTGAGATGATTTGATAAAGCGTCTTTTTTATTTCACCTAATTCCTAGTATTTTAATTGGTATACTAAGCATTTAATGTGCATATAGAAATTAAGGAGGTGAGCATGTTGTCGTTGAATGTGATAAATAGTCCATTTAATCAAAAACAAGTTGAGCAATTAAGTCGTTTATTACCAACTTTAACGGATAACCAAAAGGTTTGGCTAAGCGGCTACCTTTCAGGAGTGATGTCTAAAGAAGTACAGCATACTAGTAGTTCACCCCCGCAAGTAGATAGTAAGCCAATGCCTGCTAGTACATCCACAAGAAAAGTAACGGTACTATACGGTTCAGAAACAGGAACAGCTCGCTTATTAAGTGAAATGATGGCTGAAAAACTAGATGTAGCTAATTTTATGGTGACCTTGTTAGCTCTTGATGACTTCAAAACAAGTAAATTAAAAAAGATGGAGGATTTATTAATTATAACGGCAACCCATGGGGAAGGTGATCCGCCAAATAATGCGATATCTTTTTATGAATTTCTTCATAGTAGAAAGGCACCTAAATTGGAACAATTGCGTTTTTCTGTGCTGTCACTTGGTGATACGTCGTATGAATTCTTCTGTCAGACTGGAAAGGATTTGGATAAACGTCTAGAGGAATTAGGTGGAGAGAGATTATATGAGCGAGTAGATTGTGATTTAGACTTTGATGAACAAGCAAACTTGTGGATGGATGGTGTTCTAGATGTTTTAAAGCATTCATCGGATGTTGTTGACCATCACGCGCTTTTAGATCAGAAAAAGGACGGAATGGTCGTTTCCGAGCAAGCTGTTTTTTCAAGAACAAATCCATTTATGGCAGAGGTTGTAGAGAATATAACGTTAAGTGGACGTGGCTCTCAAAAACAAACGCACCATCTAGAACTATCTCTTAAAGGCTCAGATTTCACCTTCAAGCCAGGAGATAGTATAGGAATTTATCCAAAAAATGACCCGAAATTAGTAGAGCAACTCTTAACGGAGCTCACATGGGACGCGGACCAAAGCCTAGCTGTGAATAAGCAAGGAGAAATAAGATCATTACGTGAAGCATTGCTATCTCATTTTGAAATAACTGTTTTAACAATACCAATGTTAGAAAAGGCAGAGAGACTGTTTGCAAACAGCGCATTAAGCGATTTTATAAAAGCAGGCAATAAAGAAACATTAACCGCTTATATAAAGGGAAGAGATGTTCTAGATTTAGTGACTGATTTTCCACCTGAGAAGCTGGAGCCAGAGGAGTTTGTGAGCATATTGCGGAAGCTTCCAGCCCGACTTTATTCTATCGCCAGTAGTTACAAAGCAAATCCAGATGAAGTTCATTTAACGATTGGAAAGGTCCATTATGTTACCCATGGACGTGAGCGGTTTGGAGTTTGTTCGGGGCAAGTTTCCACAAGAGTGGAAATAGGCGATAAGTTGCCCATATATATACAAAAAAATCCTAATTTTCAATTTCCTAATGATCCGCAAACGCCAGTCATTATGATTGGGCCTGGTACGGGAGTGGCGCCCTTTCGTTCTTATTTGGAAGAGCTGGAGGAAACGAAAGAGAAGCAAAGAACATGGCTTTTCTTTGGCGAACAGCATTTTTTATGTGATTTCCTCTATCAAGTAGATTGGCAAAAGTGGCTAAAAGCAGGCGTGCTTTCGAGGATGGATGTCGCATTCTCAAGAGATACCGACCAAAAAGTATATGTCCAACACAAGATGCTTGAAAAAAGCAACGAATTTTATAATTGGTTAAAAGCTGGTGCGGCTGTTTATGTATGTGGCGATGAGAAGCATATGGCGAAGGATGTGCATCAAACGCTGGTGACTATATTAAAGCAAGAGGGTGACATGAGCGAAGAAAAAGCCGAATCCTATTTGCAGCAAATGCGTCTAGAAAAACGTTATCAGCGAGATGTGTATTAATTGATTCGTTGCGATTCAGAGTGATGTGTTGGTTAAAAAAGGTATGAGTGAATGGAGGGAGTTCAACGCAATGTCAAAAGAAAAAGATGATCTGCATGAGAGATCTTTAGATGATATGGAGCGAATAAAGAAGCGCAGTAATTTTCTACGGGGAACGATAACGGAAGGACTTGTAGATCCAATCACGGGGGCAATTTCGGATGATGATAATAAATTATTGAAGTTTCACGGCAGTTACCAGCAAGATGACCGTGATTTACGAGATGAACGAAGACGCCAAAAATTAGAGCCTGCCTACCAATTTATGATTCGGGTACGTGTGCCGGGAGGGATTGCTACACCGGAACAATGGCTGGTGATGGATGAACTTGCTGATAAATATGCAAACGGGTCCATTCGTTTAACGACAAGGCAAGCATTTCAACTGCATGGCATTTTGAAATGGGATTTAAAAAACACAATAAAAGAGATTAATCATACACTTATGGATACATTAGCCGCTTGTGGCGATGTCAATCGAAATGTGATGTGCAGTACCAATTCGTATCCATCAGCAATCCATCAGGAAGTGCAGAAATGGGCGCAAGCAATCAGTGACCATCTCTCACCAAGAACGGGAGCATATCATGAGATTTGGCTAGATAAAGAAAAAGTGGTTGACTCACGAGGCGAAATGGAAATAGAACCCATTTATGGATCAACTTATTTACCGAGGAAATTCAAAATTGGGATTGCAATCCCCCCATCAAATGATATTGATGTATTCTCGCAAGATCTTGGCTTTATTGCCATTCAAGATGCTAATAAGCTAATTGGTTTTAATATTTCCGTTGGTGGTGGTATGGGCATGACACATGGAAATACCAATACGTATCCCCAATTAGGGCGGGTGATAGGCTTCTGTTCTCCTGATCAAGTGATTGCTGTAGCAGAACAAATTGTTACGATTCAGCGGGACTACGGAAATCGCTCTGACCGAAAGAATGCTAGATTTAAATACACCATTGATGCAAGGGGAGTTGATTGGCTACAACAAACACTGCACGAACGCTTAGGTTGGGAGTTGGAAGAGCCAAAAGATTATCAGTTTGAAAGTAATGGCGATAGCTATGGGTGGAAGGAAGCAAATGATATGTGGCATTTTACATTATTCATTGAAAATGGGCGTGTCAAAGATACAAGGGATTATCAACTCCGAACAGGGCTAAGAGAAATTGCTAAGATTCATACGGGAGACTTGCGTTTAACGCCTAATCAAAATCTAATTATTGCCAATGTTACGAAACATAAGAGGGATCAGATGGAGCAACTTATTCAAACGTATAAACTAATAAATGGCGGTCAACTTAGTGGTTTGCGGCGTAATTCGATGGCTTGTGTAGCTTTACCGACATGTGCTTTGGCAATGGCAGAGTCAGAAAGATATCTACCTTCCTTCATTGACAAAATAGAAGCAATTCTTCAAGAAGCAGGTCTCCATCAAGAAGAAATTGTTATCCGTATGTCAGGATGCCCAAATGGTTGTTCACGACCAGTTTTAGCTGAGATAGCGTTTATAGGTAAGGGACCTGGCAAGTACAATCTATATCTGGGCGGAAGTTTTACTGGGGAACGATTAAGCAAGCTCTACAGGGAAAATATAGGAGAAAAAGAGATTTTAGACACACTAAAACCAATTATAACGCAGTATGCAAAGGAAAGGTTAGACGGGGAGCATTTTGGAGACTTTGTTATTCGAACAAATTATGTAGAAGCCGTATATTCTGGATT
Organism: Virgibacillus sp.; assembly: GCF_013393565.1. Taxonomy (NCBI): domain Bacteria; kingdom Bacillati; phylum Bacillota; class Bacilli; order Caryophanales; family Bacillaceae; genus Virgibacillus; species Virgibacillus sp. The sequence continues at coordinate 13,872 of NZ_JABXHF010000018.1, read as the reverse complement.
GGATTTTCATAAATAATGGGGGTTGTAGGTGATGGTGAAAGAGGTGGAGGGAGTTATCGGAAAGGTATATTTGGTAGGGGCAGGGCCAGGGGATCCTGATTTAATTACGATCAAGGGTGTCAAAATCATCAGTCAATCAGATGTTATTTTATATGATCGTTTGGTAAATGAACAATTATTAGCTTACGCACCAGAACAGACAACACGTATTTATTGTGGGAAGCGTCCAGATCATCATGCATTAAAACAGGAACAAATTAACCAATTACTTTGTCATTATGCAAGTCAAGGAAAGGTAGTTACGAGATTAAAAGGGGGAGATCCTTTTATATTTGGCAGAGGAGGAGAGGAAGTTCTAGCGTTAAGAAAATATCAAATTCCGTTTGAAATTGTACCAGGAATCACGTCTGGATCAGCTGCGCCAGCTTATGCGGGAATCCCTTTAACCCACCGTCAAATTAGTTCCTCTGTGGCTTTTGTATCGGGTGTAACTAGGGCGAAAGAGGATAGTGAAGCATATTGGGAACATCTTGCGAAGGGCACAGATACTTTATGTATCTATATGGGGGTTAAAAACCTCTCCGACATTTGTAAGTATTTAATTCGTTATGGTAGAGATGCGATGACACCAATTGCCGCTATTTATTATGGAACAACACAAGTACAACAAACGGTCACGGGTACGTTAGAAACAATTGCATTGAAAGCAAAGCAGATTAAAAACCCTGCGATGCTTATTATTGGCGAGGTTGTTCGGTTGCGTGAGCACATACAGTGGTTTGAAGAAATGGCAAGTGAAGAAAGCGAGCCGCTCGGTGCTGTAATCAGTTCGTGAAAAAAGGGGGGATATCTTATGCAAGGCGTACTTTATGTAAGTCATGGAAGTCGTTATGCTGATGCTAAGGAAGAGGCAGTGACATTTCTAGAAGTAGTAAAAGAACAAATAAATGTCCCTTTACAAGAAGTCTGTTTTCTCGAATTGGCTTCTCCTAATATGAAGCAAGGAATAGCTAATTTGGTAGCTCAAGGGGCGACCAGCATCGCTATTATACCTGTCCTATTATTACAGGCAGGTCATTATTATCAGGATATTCCACAGGCGATTGCACAACAAAGGAGATTATATCCAGCTATTGCATTTTCTTATGGTCAGCCTCTCGGTGTACAGGATCGAATCATTCACCTATTAGCTGAGCGCATGGAGCAAGCAATTGCAGAACAGAGACCAGATATGAAGGTACTGCTAGTAGGCAGAGGTAGTAGCAATCCACAAACGGTCATAGATATAGAAACGATTGTACGAAAGCTGAAAAGAATAACAAAACTAAACCACATCGAAGCCTGTTATTTAGCGGCATGTGAACCGTCTTTTGATAAAAAACTGCAAGCCGTTGTTACAGAGAAAAATTCGAAAATCGTCATTATCCCATATATCTGGTTCACCGGATTTCTAATGCGACATATTCATCAAAAGGTTGCAGATATGGAACTTAATGACAATGAAATCGTTGTTTGTCAGCAGCTAGGCCAGCATCCTGTGATGCAAGAAGCATTGAAGGATCGTGTTATAGAGGCAATATCGTAAAACGAACAGCACAAAAAGGATGTGATACAAATGGCGCGTATTCCTTTAATGATTGATTTAAAAGAGAAGCAAGTCGTCATTGTTGGTGGAGGCACCATAGCGGCAAGACGAATAAATACAATCAAGGAAAGTAATGCTCCAATTACAGTTATTAGTCCTACGATTAATCAAGCAATTCGAGCGGATTGGGAAGCAGACCTTCTTATATGGCGACAAAAGACATTCGAGGCTACGGATATTCCACAGGCTATGCTCGTTATTGCAGCTACAAATGATCCATCTGTGAACCAATTCGTATGTGAGTCGGCACCGACGGGGTGTCTCGTAAATAATGCTTCGGATGCAGTAGGAAGCCCTGTTCATTTCCCTGCTCATTTCAGGCAAGGAAGATTATCTATTAGCATTTCAACGAATGAAGCGAGTCCAATGCTAGCAGCAAAAATGAAGCAAGAGCTTGAATCTATCTATAACAAAGACTATGAAGACTATGTAGAATTTTTATACCAAAGTAGACAGCTACTGAAACAATCCACATTGGAGAAGCAACAACAGAAAAAACAATTACAAGCGCTTGTTTCTGATGAATTTCTTTGTAAAGATAAACAGCTTCAAGCACTCCAGTCGCTGAAGCAGATCGTAGAGGGAGTGGATGCTAGTGAAAGGGTTATGTAATAAAAAAATAGGTATAGCTGCTACACGAAGAGCAGAACAGATAGCTACATTAGTACAAAAAAATAACGCTATCCCTGCGATTTTTTCTATCCAAGGCGAGCAAGTATTGGATGAGGCTATATGCGTGGAAAATATTTCCTGTTTATTATCAGAGCCGTTTGATCTTATTATTTTGACAACTGGGATAGGCGTAGAAAGCTTAGAAAGGGTTGCCCAAAGTCAAAATTGCGATGCCGATTTTATTCAGAAGCTAGGGCGCACAACACTAGCCGTTCGCGGTAGTAAAACACTTCATTGGTTAAAAAAGCATGCGATTTCCCCTACGTTTATATCACAAGATGGTACCATGGAAGACTTAATATCGACACTTGCTCATGCTGACGAGCAGGGGAAACGTGTATATATCCAAGCGTATAATCAAGACGATGCGTGGTTACAAGCCGCATTAGAGCATTTAGGCTACAGCGTTTATTTGGCAAAACCTTATTATTATCGGCAACCAGAAGCAGAGATCTTAACTGCTTTAAAAGCTGCGATTATAGATCAATCACTTGATGCAGTCATTTTTACGAGTAAAAAACAGGTTCAGAATCTGTTCCAATCTCTCTCTAATGAAGAACAAAAGCAGGTGGTAGCTGCATTTCATAAGCTTGTCTTAGCTGCAGCAGTTGGGAAGGTAACCGCACAGGAATTAAAAAATTATCATATTCAAAACGTTTTTTATCCAACAAAACCAAAAATGGGTCGAATGGTCATAGAAATGAACCGTTATTACGAACAGCACGTTGTTTCGTAAATAGAGTTTTTTTCATAGGGTTTTCTGTCTTTCCCATTAAACAAGGGGTTGAGCGAAGTATCTGAGTGATTGGGCTTTTAGGTACTGGTTGTTTGTTGTCATCAATGATCCAGCTCGTTTTACAGATCTTAATCTGATAAATAGGAATAGGAGGGAGTTTCATTGCGATCAACAACGGAAGATGTGAGTAACATTCCACATGGGGGAAAATTAATTCAAAGGCAAGTGAATTGTGAAGAACGGGATATGTTTTTACAAATCATAGGGAACTTAAAAACAATCACATTAAATCGTTGGCATGTATCTGATTTGGAATTGATAGCAAATGGAGGATTTAGTCCTCTGATTGGTTTCATGGGCAAGTCTGATTATACGAGGGTGGTAGAAGAAATGCGTCTGGAGGATGGAACGATTTGGAGCATCCCTATCACGCTAGATGTAGAACAAACGCAAGCAGAAACATTAGAGATAGGTGAGCAAATTGCTCTTGTAGGGGAGGACAATGAGGTTTATGGTGTCTTAGATCTTACTGAAAAGTTTCACTACGAAAAGGAAAAGGAAGCAAAATTAGTGTATGGCACCACCGATCCTGAACATCCAGGCGTGAGAAAAGTTTATGAAAAAGGGGAAGTATATGTAGCTGGACCTATTCGGCTCCTACAAAAGAAATCAAATAATCCATTTGCTAATTATCAGCTCGATCCTGTGGAAACAAGGCAATTATTTAAAGATTTAGGCTGGAAAACGATTGTTGGCTTCCAAACGAGAAATCCAGTCCATCGTGCCCATGAATATATTCAAAAATGCGCATTAGAATCGGTTGACGGTCTACTACTTAATCCCTTAGTAGGAGAAACAAAATCGGATGATATTTCACCTGCGATTCGAATGAAAAGCTATGAGGTGATTTTAGATAAATATTTTCCCCCAGATCGAACAAGACTAGTTATCTATCCCGCAGCGATGCGTTATGCTGGTCCAAGGGAAGCAATATTACATGCGATTGTCCGAAAAAATTATGGTTGCACACATTTTATCGTTGGGCGAGACCATGCAGGTGTTGGCGATTTTTATGGCACTTATGAAGCACAGGAGTTGATTCGTCAATACGAAGCAGAGCTGGGAATACAAATATTTGCTTTTGAACATGCCTTTTACTGCACGACATGCGAAAATATGGCAACAAAAAAAACATGTCCGCATGATAAAACCTACCACGTGCATTTAAGTGGAACGAAAGTACGTGAAAAGCTACGTAATGGTGAGCATTTGCCAAAGGAATTCTCGCGACCAGAAGTAGCAAAAGTTTTAATAGAAGGCTTAAGACAACGTTAATTAAAGGAAAGATCACGTATGTCGTATGAAATGATCGTTGTTGCTGTTGTAGTATGTGGCATGATTGGTGCGCTTATTATGGATATTGCTCGTCCAGTCATTATTGTGTTTACTGCGTTAACCATCTTGTTAGTAACAGGTATTTTGAAACCAGAAGATGCATTGGCTGGTTTTTCAAATGAAGGAATGCTTACCATTGCTCTTTTATTTGTAATAGCGGGTGCGATTCAGAAAAGCGGTATGATTGAGGTTATAATGAAAGGTTGGCTCAATAAAAGTAATCGTTTCATTGGTGCTATGATCCGTGTGCTTATACCAACATCTGCTCTTTCTGCCTTTTTTAATAACACACCGATTGTTGTTACCTTCACACCAATGCTTAAAAATTGGTGTGAGGAGCATCAAATTGCACCATCTAAATTCTTAATCCCCCTTTCCTATGCAACTATTTTAGGTGGAACGATTACATTGATGGGAACATCGACGAATCTCGTTGTGCATGGCATGCTAATAGATTACGGGTATGATGGATTTTCCCTCTTTCAGTTAGCAGTTATTGGTATTCCCATTACCGTTGTAGGGCTTATTTATTTGATTGTCATAGGGAGACATTTCTTGCCTAATCAGAAAGGGTTTCAACAGCAGGTAAGAAAAGGTTCTAAGGAGTATATGGCAGAATTAATCGTAGAGAATTCATTTCCAGGGATAAATCAAACGGTAAAAGAGGCACGATTAAAAGAGTTAAAGGGGATTTATTTATTAGGGATTGTCCGTGATAAAGAACGCGTATTCCCGATTCGCTCGACAACCAGAATTCAAGCAGGAGATCGTCTTATTTTCACCGGTTTGATTACGGCATTAACCGGGGTGCAAGTAACGAAAGGGCTAACATTAAGCATGGGAAAGCCTATGGATGTTGATGAATTAAAAAAGGCTCACTCAACCATTGTAGAAGCTGTAGTGTCGCACCAATCTTCTTTACTTTATCAATCCATTAAGCAAGCGAAGTTTCGATCTTTATATGATGCTGGAGTTATCGCAGTTCACCGAAATAATGAACAGCTCCAATCCAAGATAGGCGATATCTTGTTAAAGCCAGGGGATCATTTATTATTGCTAGCAGGAGCTGATTTCATTGACAAGTATCGGCAGTCGGAAGATTTTTATGTCATTATGCCATTTCATTGCATGCATATGGTTCATCGGCCTTCCTTTAAAGGCTGGCTAACCATCCTTATATTTTTAATAATGATTATACTCATCACCATCGGCGTGCTAAGTATGTTTAAAGCAATGGCCATCGTCGTTGCTGTTATGCTAGCAATGAAGGTAGTTACGATGGAAGAAATAAAAAAATATATTCATTTTGATGTCTTGGTGCTTATTGCCTGTTCCTTTGGTATTGGGATAGCAACGATGAAGTCAGGTCTTGCCCCTTGGATTGCTGATGGGATAGTAACTGTAGGAAAGCCGCTGGGTTTATTTACCTTACTGTTACTTATTTATATCGTAACGAATATATTTACAGAAATCATTACGAACAGCGCGGCGGCTATTTTGATGATTCCAATTGCCTTTGAGATGGCGGAAACACTGGGTTTAGATCCAATGGGTTTTGCGGTAACGGTGACGATTGCCGCATCTGCTAGTTTTATTACCCCAATTGGTTATCAAACAAATCTCATTGTATATGGTCCTGGTGGTTACACATTTAAAGACTATGTGAAAATAGGGACACCACTAAGTATCCTCGTTATGTTCATTACGGTAATTATTGTATACTTTTGGTGGTTTTAGGAGGGAGAAAATGAGTAAATCAAAGCATATTTCTTGGCATGGTTCTCTAGTAACAAAGGAAATGAGACAAAAGCGAAACAAGCATAAAAGTGCTGTACTTTGGTTTACAGGGTTATCTGGATCTGGAAAATCAACGATCACCGTAGAGCTAGAAAGAAAACTTTATCAACTAGGTATTCACACGTATCGGTTAGATGGCGATAATATTCGCCATGGGTTAAATAAGAATCTTGGGTTTACTGCAGAGGAACGATCAGAAAATATACGAAGAATTGGCGAAGTATCAAAACTGTTTATTGATGCAGGGGTGCTTGCATTAACTGCTTTTATTTCTCCGTATCGAGATGATCGAAATTTGGTAAGAGCGCTGTTACCAAGTAATGAATTTATTGAAATATACGTGAAATGCCGTTTAGAAGTATGTGAAGAACGCGATCCAAAGGGGTTGTATAAAAAAGCACGAGCTGGTGAAATTGCAGGCTTTACTGGTATTGATGCACCTTACGAGGCGCCGATTTCTCCTGAGTTAACCATTGATACAGAGAAATTATCTGTGGAAGAAGCAACGCAACGGGTTATTCACTACTTGTTGGAAAAGGAATATTTAACAGTATAAGTCTATTGTGAAAATAATACCGTTGATTAGAAGAGGCTAGTACTACGTATACACGAAAACTCACTGAAAAAGCGTTGGAGAGTGATTCTAGGTCTGGCTCCAACGCTTCGTAATAGGGCTTCCTATTCGTAAAACATGTCATTTCAGCGGAGTTCGATACTTGGAGGGTAATTGTACTTTGGTCTTACAGTGAATTTATCATACTCCCAAGAATAGTTTTTTGTTACTAAAACGAACAGACTTCCAGTTTGTTGCCGAAAGGATCGTAGAAAACAAAAGAGCTCATACTATCATATGTTTCGATTGCTTCTACCGTAACGCCCTTATTTCGCAAATGGCTGTGCGCTGTTTCTATATCTTCTGAGAAAAAGTTAAAATGCGGTGGACGATTGCTTTCATAGGTTGTATCTGCTTTCCATAAAGTAAGCGGTGTCTCTCCTACCTTTAGGACGATAAGATGGTTTGTAACGTCTTCGAATAGAACTGGTAGCTCCAGTACTTTGGTATACCAATTTTAAGCTGTTTCTAAATGAGGAACGAGCACAAAAACCGTGTCGATTCGTTGAAATAGCATTAAAAAGCCCCTGACGAAATACTTTTTTTCACACGATAGGAAAGTATTTGATTTTTACCGTTTATCGTATAAGGAAAAGCAATGGCTTGTCGCCAAATAGATTGCGATAGGCCCCAGCCTGTCTCATGCTCAGTAAAAATAGCACTATTGCAAATGACCAACTTGGTTATAATCTTTTATATGCCAAGTTTGTTCTTTCAAATGGATATTGCTCATACAACCATTCATCAGCGATGTTTTCCCTGAGCCAATTTCTCCATTAGAAACTTCAGCTAAAATAGCGTTGATAACAGCGCCATGAGCAACTAATAACACACGCTGCTGCGGATATTGTTCGTTTACCTTCTCAACTCCAGCCATTACGCGTTGATTAAAATCTACCCGTTCTTCCTGGTTAGCGAAATGCCCACTTGGATATCTATGTTTTCTTTCTTCCATCGTTAGTCCTTCTGCATCACCGAAAGAGCGTTCCTTAAAATCATCCATCTTTATTATTGGCAAATGTAAGTGCTGATTTATAATGTCAGCAGTCTCTTTTGCGCGAAGTAAAGGACTGCAGATTAGAATATCATAATCATGAGCATGTAAATATTTCCCACATGCCTGTGCTTGCTCTCGCCCAGTGTCATTTAGTGGAATATCTGTTTTCCCTTGCAGCTTGCCTTGTTTATTCCAATTCGTTTGTCCGTGACGAATAAAACAAATCGTTGTAATGGTTCTTCTCTCCCTTATCTATAGCACTCACGCTTATTATAGCAAATAAAGCTTGATACGAAAAAAGGCATATGTGATTGGTATGTGTCAAGTTTTTCTCTACATAGTTATAATCCAAATATTTCCATCACTCTATTTATGTACACTTTTTTAACAATTGTTTATAAATGCATAAGCAAACTGTAACTAGTGACCGCTGGGAAAAACACTACACTAACTGGTTATTTATAATGGAGCTCCTTTCTCTTTATTGACTAGAAATTAGCTCTAATACCTTCCGCGAGAAATATTTTACACATACAAAGCAAAAGTACAAGTTTTGCTGTAAAAAAGATTTCGCAATAAGCCAATGGTTTCTAAAGGCTATCATACAAAAAGAAACATCCCTTCATGGAGTATTTGCTTCTAAGGTTGAAGAATTTCGTATATTTCCTTTGCTACATGCTAAAAATGGTACAAATGATGTTTGGGTGATGATTTCACGTGGAATGGAACACTATCCGTGATGGTAAAAAGATTTGAAGGAGGTAGACAGAATATGAAACCAGAAAACATGCAAAAAGGTAGCACACCACGCCAACGTCAAAGTCGGCAGCCAGGGTTGGAATCAGAGATGCATCCATTACCGCATCAGCCGCTAGAGTATAAAGGTTCCGAGAAATTAGCAGGCAAAGTCGCGTTAATAACTGGAGGAGATAGTGGCATTGGGCGTGCAGTTGCCATTCTATATGCAAAAGAAGGTGCTCATGTAGCTATCTCTTATTTGGATGAACACGAAGATGCAGAAAAAACAAAAGAACTCGTTGAAGCTGAAGGAGGTAAATGTATGCTACTTCCTGGTGATATTAAGAGTGCTACCCATTGCCAGAATCTTGTGGAAAAGACGGTAGAAGCGTTTGGGAAAATTAATATTTTAGTTAACAATGCTGCGATTCAATTTATACACGAGGACATATTAGATATATCCGATGAACAAATGGAGGATGTATTTCGAGTTAACTTCTTCTCTCAATTTTATTTAACGAAAGCAGCAGTTCGCCATATGCATGTTGGAGACTCCATTATTAATACGTCGTCCATAAATGCCTATAGAGGAAATCCAATTTTAATGGATTATTCGGCAACGAAGGGAGCAATTACTGCATTCACACGTAGTATTGCACAAAGCTTAGCTAAAAAAGGAATTCGTGCTAATTCCGTTGCCCCTGGTCCAGTTTGGACACCACTTATACCATCCTCTTTTGATGAAGATGGTGTAGAAAATTTTGGTCAAGATACCCTAATGAATCGACCTGGTCAGCCGTCAGAACATGCATGGCCATATGTGATGTTAGCTTCAGATGAGGCTTCCTATATGACAGGACAAGCTATTCATATTAATGGCGGAACGTGGACGTCCTCTTAATGAGGCTAGTATATGGACAAAACAAAAACAGTCCATTAAAAACGAATAATAAATAGCTCATTGGTATACGTTTAGTGAAGTCAAGATTGCAGGATGAGCACGAGTTGCAGATGCCATAAGAAAACGACTTTTGTTTTCCGAAGAAGTAGATGTTGTATTAGCGGAAAGTGAACGATGTTAAGATAGCGATAAAAGCCGAGCAATTATTATTTGATTGTTCGGCTTTTGTATAAAGACCTGATAAACCACGCTAGAAGGTTACCTATCTTTTTTACAAGATAAAAAAATATCAAATTTGGGGATTTTAGTTTAAGAAAAAACATCTTTGGATATGATATCAGTCAAGTTTTTCTAACAAGCACGCTTGTTACGTTCATTCTTGAATAGCTGGCACCGTTTTTTATCTACTTTCTGTTAAAATATGTGCTTATTTTAGTATAAAATTTGTTGCTTTGGCATGCGGATTCAACGAAATAGCCCCGTCCGGCTCCAGCGCCCAGCAACTAGGCGACTTCACTCCATTGCCCTAAGATAAGTCATCATCGGTTCGTTCCTCACCGTGATTCCTTTATCTCAGTTGATTCGTTCCAGTCGCTACGTTGCTAAACGGGCGCCCCGAGCCTTTGTTCCACTATAGGAAAGTATAAAAGTTTAAAGGTTTATAGTATAAGAAAAACTACGCCTTTCGCCATAAGGACTTGGCGACAAGCCAAGTTTTTCTAACGAATCAAACATGCAGCTTTTCTCCAAATCCCTCGTTGTAAATGAAGCGTGTCAGTATTATCATTCTACCATATTCTGCAAAATACCCTCTTTGTTCGTTCTTCGAAAAGAATGAATCTTTCTCCATAAGAAACGGATACGGCTTGTATGAATTTTTACCACCAATTAAGGATCGCTTACAGAATGTTTTTATACATAATTCAAATGAGATACATCCACTAAGAGAATTGCCCATATGTTTCTTTATTAAGAACGAAGCTGATTTCATTCTATATTTCAAGTGTATTTAAACGAAAGCGCTATAATTTTTTATATTAGTCTTTCACTTGTTGTTAACGGCTTATTTTGTATAGTTTTTGTATAGTTTGATTTAGTATAATTTAGCGGAAAAGTTATAGACATAGAGAGAATAACTTGTGTGACACAGACTATATGTGTGACATGTAAAAGGCATAAATCATATGGGGGTACGGGTGAAATGAAGATTTGTGTCTAATTTGGTAATACGGAAGCAAATGAAAAGATACAAAACCTCATAAACTAGTATTACTTCAGTAAATGCAGAGAACAAGGAAGAAAAATAAGGAGGGATTGAGAACAAAAAACAGATCTCGCGTTCTATATTTGTGTATCAGTTTTACAAAGGTTCTTTCAACAAACAAGAAAGCAATCATCGATGAAATATAGACGCCGTAAAAAAGTGGTCTCGTCTGAACCTATTTAATGTAAAGAGTAGGTTCTATTTAAGTATGACAAGGATTTTCATACCTATATGGGTATATAGGTGTGGGAGTAAGTTTAGTGAAAGTACGATGTTAAAGGAATGATCGCTCGTTTTAACACTTGTGGAAAACGACGAACAAAGATATGGAAAGGGGTAGCATTTTGAAGAAACAGTTAAGTGTGCTTTTTATTGTATTTCTTTTATTACAAACAATTTCCAGTAGCCTAGCCTTTCCCATGCAAATTAACGCGCAAGGCATAAGCAATGATGGATTAATTAATAATATGGAATTAATGGATACATCAGGGGAAATTGTTCCATTAGAAGATATACAACAAGCAACACATTTAAAAGTAGATTGGTCCGTTCAAGGTATAGCTGCCGAACCAAATAAGGATTATACCGATCAACTCCCTACTGCTATAAAAATTGATGAAAAGCAGGAAGAGAAGCTATTGGTAGCAGAAACGGAAGTGGGTAGTTATGTTGTAGATAAAGATAATACGTTAACCATTCGTTTTAATAAGGAAATTCATCAACTCCCTGAAGCGAGCGGAACGTTTGCTGTTAAAATAGCGAAGACGGCAGAAGATACAGAAGCTGATGAACAACAGCAGGCAGGCGATTCAGCAGTGAATCAAGATGAAACAGGTTCTGACGAAGAACAAACAGCGGAAAATGCTACAGATGCCAAGGAAAAAGAAAACAGTGATGAAAAGGCAAATTCGGAAGCAGAAGTAGAGGAGCCTGTTGAGGAAGAACAGCAGAAGACAGCAGAACAAGCTTCAGAAAAAGTTGCTCCGTTAAAGGAGATTGAAGAGGATATATTAACTCGCTATGAGGTAACCTATGAAACTGCTGAAACAGGTGAGCCCATAGAAAAACCAGGTCTAGGTTCGATCATTGCTATAAAATATTGGTGGGAATTACCGAATCGACATGGATATAAAGAGGGCGATACGTACAGTTTTCAAGTACCATCAGAGTTAGACGTTTATAGTAAGGTTGATCATGCAGAAATGAAATTCGATGGAAAAACAATTGGCTATCTATCTGTCACAAAAGATGGAACAGCGACGATAGAGTTTACCAAGTTCATTGAAGAATATTCCAAAATTAGTGGAAACTTTGAGATTTGGACAGAGTTAAGCGAAGAAACCGTTATTAACAAAGACAAAGAATTAGTGATTACACCAATTGAAGGCAAAGAATCCATGACCATTCCAATCGATTTTAACCCGGGCGGTTCAGCTGTGGAGAAAAAAGGGATCCCGAATCGTTCCTATAATGCGGAAGAAATTGAATGGACGGTTGATTTCAACAAAACGCTAGAGACGATTCGTAATGCGAAGTTAATCGATCCGATTGAAGAAGGGCAAGCGCTTAAAGAAGGATCGATCAAACTATATCATTTAGAGACAAAGCTTAATGGCGAAGTGACTCAAGGCGAAGAAGTTGATCCTAACTCTTATACCATAGGAAAAACAGCTGGTGGGAAAGACTTTGCGATTGCATTTAAGGATGATATTCGTTCCGCTTATCGTCTCGTATATGTAACAGACATTACAAATGAAGATGATGATACCTTCAAAAACAAAGCCACGTTAACAGGGGAAAGTTTTGATGATGTACGTGCCGATGCAACTGTAAAGGTTGGCAGAGGTAAAGCTTTAGAAAAAAAAGCTGTAGATTATGATCGTGATAACCAAGAAATCACTTGGGAAATTCGCTATAACTATAATCAGAAAAACATTGCTCAAAAAGCTGCACTGTTAAAAGACGTTTTTAATGGCAGCCAAGAGTTGGTGGAAGACTCGTTTGAAGTGAGAGAAATCACGCTGAACGAGAATGGAAAAGAAGTAGGTAAAGGGGAAGTTGTTACTAACTATACAGTAACCCCGAGGCAACAAGATGGAAAAAATGGTTTCCATTTACAGTTTAACGAAGATATTTCTTCTGCCTATAAAATTGTTTACAAAACGAAAGCTTCTGAGCGCGTGTTTGATGGCGAGGAAATAATTAATACGGTAAATAGTGGAGAGCATACGGATGAAGGTAAGCAACAAATTGGTCAGATGATCTTATTCAAAAACCATAGTAATCCAAATTATAAGGATAAAACGGTGGAGTGGCAAATTTCCTTTAATCATGATAGTCAAAAGATGAGCAACGTTGTTCTAGAAGATGTTTTTACCAATAAAGGTCTAACTTTATTAAAGGATGAAGAATCTGGTAACTTTTTCAGAATTCAAAAAGAAGGCGGGGCATTAGAAGAAGGAACAGATTATATTATTTCTAAAAATGAAGCGGATCAATTTGTAATTCAATTTAAGAATACAATAACGGAACCACATTGGATCAACTATACGACAACATTTGATTATGACCAACTTGCAAATAAGAGTGAGGACTTTATTAACCAAGCTAATCTGTCTTGGGATGATGCGAATGGAGAACCTAAAGATAAAAGTGCTAAGAATAAATTTACACCGGATGAGTACACAAAGCAGAACGGCTTTAAAAATGGTTCCTATAATGCAGTAACAAAGGAAATCACTTGGAACATAGGTGTCAATTATAATTTAAAAACGCTAGATAATGCGGTTGTTAAAGACTTTATTCAAGGTAATCAGCAACTATTGCAAGACTCCATAACTGTACATTTAATGGAGCTTACTGGTGGGAAAAATGGAACAAAGAAAAAAGAAGCCGTACCAGGTGAGGATTACTCCATAGAATTTATGGAAAATGAACAAGGTGAGCCAGGATTTCAGATTAATTTTGTAAAAGAGATCAACCAACCGTATTTGATAGAGTACAAAACAAGTCTAAAAGATTTAGATTTAGTTGCAAAAAACTACCATAATACAGCGAACCTTTACAATGGAAATCAACAAGAAACGGAACTAGATGCTTCTGTATCCATTCCGT